>JBAXRM010000029.1:0-34166 GCA_037131225.1 Nostocales cyanobacterium ELA583
CTCACTCAATTCGTGCAACTGATAGTCGCACCAGTCCCCTTGCGGGGATTAGATATGTGGAAACTATTTCTTTCCTTAACTGCATCGTCCCATTTAAAGTGTTTCAGTCCCCTTGCGGGGATTAGATATGTGGAAACAATTTCTTCTGTGACATTTTTTATCTTGACTTTAGGTTTCAGTCCCCTTGCGGGGATTAGATATGTGGAAACCTTGATGAATTAGAAGCTGATGAAGGAATTGAGTGTTTCAGTCCCCTTGCGGGGATTAGATATGTGGAAACTTAGCGATAATCAAGATGCCACAAATATGCAAACGTTTCAGTCCCCTTGCGGGGATTAGATATGTGGAAACTATTCCATGCAAGATATCTATGAATGGAATATACGCCAGTTTCAGTCCCCTTGCGGGGATTAGATATGTGGAAACGCAATCGGCTGCACATCGGCCGAGGAATTAAGGCGAGTTTCAGTCCCCTTGCGGGGATTAGATATGTGGAAACTAAAATTGGTGATCCTCGTAGCCGAAAGACTGACAAGTTTCAGTCCCCTTGCGGGGATTAGATATGTGGAAACCGAACCATTTGAGTTCGTGCCACGCTTGAAATTGGTTCTGTTTCAGTCCCCTTGCGGGGATTAGATATGTGGAAACCTGATTCCAATACGGAATGTCACCAGGAAGGTGATCAAAGTTTCAGTCCCCTTGCGGGGATTAGATATGTGGAAACTTTGTAATGCGTTTTGTGGGCGACGCTAATTGTACAGTTTCAGTCCCCTTGCGGGGATTAGATATGTGGAAACTAAAGAAGGCTTACCTATCTCAAGCAAAAATCCATGTTTCAGTCCCCTTGCGGGGATTAGATATGTGGAAACTTGAGTATATGCAGTGGGAAAAGTGGATGGATTTGGCAGTTTCAGTCCCCTTGCGGGGATTAGATATGTGGAAACTTAAAGTGCTTAAAATTACCATGAATTTATCAAATGGTTTCAGTCCCCTTGCGGGGATTAGATATGTGGAAACTTCATTAGCTCCCCTACATAAAAGAGCTAATGAAAGGTTTCAGTCCCCTTGCGGGGATTAGATATGTGGAAACTACACTAGTATAAGCTCCTGATTCACATAAAATACCGTTTCAGTCCCCTTGCGGGGATTAGATATGTGGAAACTGATTTTCTTCAAATTCCTTAGTGCTTATTTGTTGTTTCAGTCCCCTTGCGGGGATTAGATATGTGGAAACCAAAGGTCATGATAATGGTTGATTTACCTGCACCTGGAAGTTTCAGTCCCCTTGCGGGGATTAGATATGTGGAAACGTTAACTAATGTTTAAAAATATGTTGTATAGAGTAGTTGTTTCAGTCCCCTTGCGGGGATTAGATATGTGGAAACATAATCAGTCGGTATAGTAATTACTGTACCGACTGATGTTTCAGTCCCCTTGCGGGGATTAGATATGTGGAAACTGCTTCTCCACCCAAGGATGTGTCTCGATTGTATTTGTTTCAGTCCCCTTGCGGGGATTAGATATGTGGAAACACTTTGGAAGTTGGTGTATTTCTTGGGTGTTCATTGCCCAGTTTCAGTCCCCTTGCGGGGATTAGATATGTGGAAACCAGACAATCATACAAAAAAATTACAATTTATAGTTTCAGTCCCCTTGCGGGGATTAGATATGTGGAAACCCCGCCGTCTGAAACATAATCTGGGGGCGGAATCCAGAGACGATTTTGGCGGACCTCTCAAAAAACCTTATTTCAGGCTTCGGGTCAAGCGCCAACTGAAACTAATGAAACGCTGAAAGTATTTATTTGTCAAGGTTCTGGCTGTTTGGCGAATCTCCAGGGTTTTTGACCCCGCTCTAGGTCTGCCAAAAATTTAAGCTGATGTATCAATTATATAATGATAGCCTGTTCTTGTCTAGGGATTTCCGAACCATAAGTAATAGTTCTTTTCACACTCCCAGCATCCAGTACATAAATCCTAATAGAATCCTCATCAGGCTTAATCAACTTCTCCATTTTAGTTTGCAACTGAGCAAATTGTACAGCAGTCAAAAAACACTCAAACACACTGTATTGAGTCCATTTACCATAACCACCCAGCATTTTGTGTAAACGAGTGCGGCGTTTATTTGCAGCTTTACTATCAGGTAAGTCATAAATAATCAGATAAAACAGTGTTGTCATCTTAGTGATAAAGGTTTGTAAGGAACACCCTCTTGTAAATGACGACTCAGTAACCGTGCTTGTAATTCTATTGCTCGTCGGTAGGTACAACGATAATCAAACACTGGGTGTTTAAATTCATCATTCATTTTTTTGTCAAAAGCTTGCAAAAAGGTTTTTCTTGCATTATCCTTCAACCGATAAGCCCCCAAACTTTCGTGAAAATCTTCGGGTTTAATTTCGTGTTTATGCAATAACGACAGTACGAAATTATCAGCAATCAAAGCTCGAAATTCTTCCATCAAATCTAACACCATAGCTGGTTGACCATGATGAACTTCGTGGAGATAGCCAATATAAGGATCTAATCCTGCCACATGAACACCAGCCATGACTTGACCTTGTAATAAAGCATAGGCAAAACTGAGTAAAGAATTTACAGGGTCAGTGGGTGGACGGCGATTTCTGCCATTAAAAGTCCATTGTTTACCTATCATTCTTTGCCAACAAGCAAAATATTCCCTAGCTGCTAAACCTTCCACACCACGAACTTGATCTATATTTTGCTGAGTTTTAACTAAAATTTTCCGTTCTTTGAGCAGATTATCCTTTTCATTATGTCGGTACAAGACATTATATTGATTATGAATCTTTGCTGTGACAATTGCCTTAACTAATTCTAACCGCCGCACAGGATCATGATAAACTGCATATTGTGCTAATCTCAATTGACCATTACGAGAAGACTTAGGTAAAGCTGAACCCAAGTATTTACCAAAACTAGAAAGATAATGCACGGGCATTCCCAATTCTAAAGCATAAACAAAAGCATCACCGGTGACTTGGGGATTACCCATCAAAATAACTTCGTCTACTGTTTGAGCCGCAACCTTTTGTTTTTTCCAAGAACCATCTTCTTGTTTTAAAGCTACTTGAAAAGCTTCATAATCTTTGCTTAAAACAGCATCGGGTTGAATGATATAAAGAGTAGTCATAATTTAATATTCTTGACGTTGTAATTGTTTGACTTCAAAAGGTAAACAGATTCCTTGCAGACTACATGATTGACATTTTTTAGGATGATCAATAGGTGCTGGCATTTTGTTTTGACTTGCAACATGAGCGAGGGCGATCGCCTGTTCTGTCATTTGTCTTAATTGCGGTGTAAATGCCATAGTTTGTCTTCTACGATTGGCATGATAAAATATTTCACCATAGGTAATCGTGCGACCAGTGCGTTCTTCTAAACATAAAGCCGCTGCACAAACTTGAAAATGGTCATTTAGGTGTTGTGCCATCTTGCCTTTCTTGTATTCCACAGGTACAAGTTGACCATCGTATTCCTCAACAGCATCAATAATCCCGGAAACTTTGAGACGTTCTGACCAGACCCATTGTTGTTGATGAATTAAGGTTTCCCCTTCTTGAAAAGTGCCTTCTTCATTAATATTGCGGTGGACATGACGACCTATGATAATATGTTCATTGTCTGCCATTTCTCCTAATACATATTCGAGGTAAAATCTGCGAGGACAATATTCCCAAGCATTCAAGTAAGCTAATGGTAAATAATCTTTATTCATTTTATTTGGTAATTGGTAATTTCTCGTTTTCTCGTTCCCATACTCTGTATGGGAATGAATTCTAGAAGGCTCTGCCTTCATTTAATAAAAGCAGAGGCAGAGCCTCTGTGATAGCATTCCCAGTCAGAGACTGGGAACGAGATAAACGAGATACGAAATTCTTCATTTTTAATTTTTAATTCTTAATTTTGAATTGACCTGTCCCATACCCATAGCTGTTTTACGTCCGACTCCAGAAAAGACCGCGAAGTTAGCTAAAATAGTGGCAATTCTGGCTTGTTCGGGGTCTGAAAACCGATATTTGACCCAGCCAACCGTACCAATTTCTGCACCAGCTTCCATCTTCAAAGCATGGGTTTTCAGTTCAAAAGCAGAAACTAAACCCTGCCATTCAACTTGAGGAAATTGTAATTCTGCGGGTGCAAATCTATTCCAACGACGTAATAAACTGTTAAATACTAAATCAGGTAATGGGAAAGGTTGGATATTTTGATTCTGTTTGAAACTGGTAGGGGAGAGAAATTGTAAAGTGATATCATTAGAAACTTGAGATGTATTTACCAATATGGTGTAATCGGAGGAATTTACTAAAGCATGAGTCCCTGGTAGTGAATAAATACTACGAATTACAAAGGGGCATTTTCCTAAATAAATAGATTTATTGTGGGAAGATTCTATACCCTGTAGCAAAGGTTGAATTAAATTACTATCTAAAAGAGAAATCCGAACAGCAAAATCATCACCTAGTTGTATACCTTGTTTGCGACGATAACCAATTAATCCTGATAAGCTCAAAGGTGATTCTTGACTATCATGAACTGCCGTTGCTATTTGTGCATCTCCTAAACTTAACCATTGCATAACTTGAGCATGAATCGCTCTACTTAATGTAGTGGGAATAGTGCTTTCACTAGCAGCACCTAATTGAATTACTAAACTTTGTAGAGTCATAGTTTTAGGAAGATACAACTGTACTTGCGCCATAAGCTACTCCCACAGGTAAACAAGTTTTATCGGGTAATTCATAATAATCTCCAGTTAGTTGAGCTTGACTAACTAAACTTGCTGGGGGCATAACAATTCGGTTGTAAAGCAATAATTTAGTTGATGAGGACAAATCCAAAGGATTTAAAGGATGCTTGGTAATATATTGTCCTGATTTTTCTTTGATATCTGTAATTTCCCTCTTTTCAATTTTTATTTTAGATGACCATTTACCTAATCTAATCCACCTGGGAATTTTGATAGTTTCATGAGCTATAATATAAGTCTTATAGTGACTACCTACAGCCAATTCTTTAGCCCTTCCATAGTTAACAGGGTAATTGCGTTTTGCTCCTTCACCACCAAATTGTGCAGATTTACCATAATAGGGAACTTGGGCGGCTTTAAAAGTGTTCACTTGATATGACCAAGTAATCGGTAAAGCCGGAAAAACATAAATCCCAGCTTCATTTAGATGTAAAAGATTTTGTTCTTGGCTAGAATCTAAATAACTGGGTTTTTGGGCATTTATACCTTTTAGGCGATAAGGTCTAGGAATATATGCGGTTTCAAAAAAGGCAAAACTTAATGCCCAATTGTGCAGATATTTCTCGGTTTCGTAGAGAATACCCATTTCCCGACTTGCAAAAAAAACATTATCATGCAAAGTTAAATCACATTGGTAGATAATCATATCATTTATAAATTTGGAGATGTGTTAATAGAATAAACTGGAGGATATACCCCCAGTTATATGGTTATGCTGAATTACTTTTTACCTTTTTTGGCAACAGCACCGTAGGTTTCAGCATAGGTTTTGGTTTGTTGATATAGCGTTGTTAAGGTATTTTGCAAAGCGGTTTCATTTTGATAAATAGCTAAAGTTTCACCTAATAAATCAGTTAATTGAGAACCCATAATTACTTGAGTTTTCCGTACTGGTTCTTGATTGAGTAAATTAGTTGTCACTTTTGCTGCTTTGGCGATAATATCTACAATTGGTGCATTGATATCTGGTTTTAACGCATCATACAATACCTGAGTTAAATGTAAATTACTAAAGATTTCACCATCACATAAAACAATACCAATAATATGATTTGACATTGTTCCTGTCCGTGATTCCTGTGCGCCATAACGACGGGTTCGCATTAGATTTCCTAACACATATAAAAAGCCTTCAAATGTAGGGTCACGGAGGGTTTCTACAGTGGGGAATGTGATTTCTGGGAGAACATGGTCTAATTCATTAATTGATGATCTTACTTTGTTATTGTCGGTTCTTTTAGGATCATCATAATCTAACATCATTGTTCCTGTTTCACTTAAAGCATTAAAAGTCAAACTCTTATGGGAATCTTCATAAGGAGTTAAAGAAAAAGCTGAATCAGAATAAAGTTTAGAACGTTCTGAACCGCTATCACCAACAGCAAATCCATAAATGATACAATCTGGACATTTACCACAAAATTGTTCTGAACCGTATCTACAAAAATTTTCAGCTTTCTTATCTTCTGAGTTGATAAAATTTAATGAACGTAAAAGTTCTCTCCCCACTAATCGCTCAGGACTAACTTGTTTACGTTTAAACATAACTAAACGACTCATGGATTGTTGATTTTTAGGATCTAAACCAGCTTGAGTTCGCGCAGTATTGAGAACACCATCAGTTTGAAATACCGGAAAAGATTGACTATGACGTAACATGATAAAGTGGATATATTTGCCAGATGCTAACCGGGGAAAAGCAGGATGAAATTCGGATTTTAGGGTGGTTAAGTTCATGTTTTTATTCCTTATGATTCAGGTTTTTCAGTATTTTTTGATTGCAAAGCTAACCAACGATAGGCAAATTCAACCCCGGATTTAATGCGGTTACGGTTTTCTTGGAGCAGTGCGCGATCGCCTTTATAAAGTCCCAGAAATAAATCATCAACACAGGTACTTGTAAACTGATGAATTGCCGTTAATTCCTGCTCTTTACGAGTTTTGTAATCCGTAGATTTATCTACCAAATAAGGTTTATAAACCCTTTGTCTTTCCAAAGCATCATATAATTGTCCTGCTACTTCTAAAATCAAATCTTCCTTAGCAATATCTTCAGGAACTTTTAGAATTATCTCTAATGCTTTAGAAATTGGTAACAGAATCGCATGACTTGATTCACTCACATTCACTTGATAAAATTGGCGATATTCTGTCACCAAACGTTTAATTAAATCCATTTTATCCTCCATATTTGGATCTCCTTTTACCCAGGTTTGGGCATAATTCCAAATTCGTTTAACATCTTCTTCTCCTGGTTCTTTTTTAGTTTTACTATTACGAAAACCTTCGTTAGAAATAGCAAAGATATTTAAAACATCTGTGACTAAATCTCTCACTGTTCCGTTTAATGCTTGCCATCTTGCATCAGGCTTTTTACTCCTATTATCTAAATGTAAACTGTAGACTATTAAAAGCCGGGTTAAGGCATTTTCTACCTCATCTAGTCTTAATGATGTAGATGTGTTGAGCAAATTCCAAAAACCAGCAGATCCATCAAGTTTGACCGTCTCAAGAAATTCTTGATCACTGGCATAAATTGGATCAGAACTAGCAGTAGTAACCACTTTTACGCCAAGAAATAAAGGTAAAGCTAAGGATAAAAAAGCAGGTTCTACCCAAGCATCTGTTATAGTTTTACCCAATGTTTTTGTATATCTCATTGCCATAAAAGGCATATCTATAGTTGAGTAATCAGTACCATATCTTCCTAATTTTGGTTCTTTTTCTATCCATTCCATATTCCTTAATTCATTTAGCCGCATACCGGATTTTTGCCAATGTGTACGAATATCCCAGAGATTAGTTTTTTGTAATTTATTTACTAATAACCCGACTGCACAAGCTATTTGTGGTGAATAAAGGTAAGCGGGGAAAATGTACATAAATATTGGTTGTTGGTCTTCTAATTTACCTGCGGGTGCATTCCAATATGCTTGACGTAATAGCATTTCTAATGACCAAATTTTAGAAATACCGCGTTTAATTCTTCCACCTCCTAAAGCATTTTTATTACTGTATTGTTGTGGTTTAAATAACACTACAGAATCTAGCTGTTCTTCTGCAATAAATTCTCCAGAACTGAGAGAACATATTGCTTTATTACTAACTTTTGAGTCACTGTAAGCTGTTAACTCTTTTTGAAAATTAGAGGTACAATTTTCCCAACCTGCTATTTCTAAGTATTCGGAAATATAGGTAAAGAAAATTTCACGAGTTAAATTAGTATGTTCAGGTAATAAATTGTTTTCATTAGCCCAATTTGCTAAACTCTCACTCAAGTTTGTCAGTAACTCTGTAATATCTTCTGACTCTGGGCGCAAATCAATATTATTAGGAAGAGATGCGATATAGTGGGCTGCCACTTGATACCAGCCATAATTGACACCGCCTGATTGAAATTGACTTTGTTCTGGTGTAATTTTGTCTTGTAAATTAAGTTTTGCAAGAATCCAATTTATATATTTTTCCCGATTTTCTGAGTTTTCAAAAAACTCTCTTTGAGTGATAACAATAAACTCTGCAAAACGGTCAGCCCAAACATTAGCACCATCCGCTAAATATGCTCTTTCACTATCAGAAAGACTAATTTTTTCTAGTCTTTTTGGTGTAGCCGGATCTTTGATATTCTTAACTTTTGCTATCATAACATCAGCCAGTTGAATAATCAAATCTGCGGGTGAAAATAATTCTCTTGTTAATGGAGCTATTTTTATGCCTTTTCCATCTCTCACAAAACCAACTTCTCCATTGCTGAAAAAATCTTTTAGTCCTTCCTGATTCCTATGATTATCTCCATTGAGAATATTTTCCCATGTAAATTCTTGAATTTCTAATAGTGTTGGTAAATTGAATTTGAGAGGAGCTAAATATACTACACCTTGAGCAAAATATAAAATTGGTTGCCAATCTAATTTACTAGCAATTTTAACAAATGCATTATGAATTTGATTGGTTAATAAACCGCGACAATCTCGTAAACGATGGTAAACTAAACTTCTTTCAATCTCTAAATTTTCTAGCGATTTATGTAACTGTTTACCTCTTGTAAAATTGATGAGTATTTCCGATGGATCTTGGATATGAACTGCTATATCTCCAAATCTTAACAGTTCGCATAATCTTACACGATCAGGATAATCTAAACTAAATGTTTTATCATCAACTTCCCAATTAGATGAACGAAGATTACTGGCATTTTTAGCTTGAGTATTTTGTGCTAAAAAACAAATATCTAATAAATAATCTTCCCAGTCTGTCCAAAATTCTGCAAAATTCAAATCTTTTGCTAATTGATAACATAATTCTCTAATTTTTGAGGTTTCATGAGCGCCGGGAGTCTGAATTTTTTGACTATAATAATATTTATCATAATCATGAAGTGTAAAACCTAAACAAAGTAATTTTTGTTCTGTTTCGGTTAATGTTTCTGGTAGATATTTACTCAAATTCCATGCGGTTAATAAACCATTGATTACATGAACTAATAAACTTTGATCTGCATTTTTGTTAAAAGGTGCTATCGAACTACCTAAAGCTGGAATAAGTGAAAAAGTATTTTCCATTGCAGGTAATACAGTTTCCATAAATGACATTAAAACCGTATTTTGTTCCTGTTTACTTAATGTTTCAATGATTAATCTCACTAAAATTGTTTTCATGGCTTAAAAAATATAAGGTTCAGTATTTGCGGTTTTTTTTAGTTTCCATTTTAATGCTTCTAGTAATAAAGCATCTTGATTAAATGCACAGGCATAATCTTTATCTTCCTGATCAGAAATTCGATATATACCAACATTAGAACCTAGATGTAATTGATTACTTATATCCCAATGACTTTTTTCATAATTACGATCTACTCTGACTAAAAATGTAAGTAATTTTACATCACTGAGATATTTACTAATTTCTTTTCCTTGAGGATGTTCAAGAATACCGACTCCTTCTAATACTGTCAAAGTACCAAGTGTTAATTCTCTGGTAAGATAATCACAATCTAATCCTACTGAAAAAGGAGATTTACTTTCATTCCAAGATTTTATTTTCAAGTAAAGTTGAATATAGGCTTCTGGAAATTCATTAGGCGATCGCTTGACAGATTCAGGTTTAGATAGGTTAGCTTTTTCCAATGCTGAATAAAAGTCTTGCTTGGTGATAACTTCTACTTCTACATGAGGTAAAAGCCTTAATAAATCATAAGTATAAAAACCGGATTTATTTTGATCCCATACTGCTGCTTGTAAGCTAGAACTACCACGAAAACTTAAAAGTTGATCCTGAATAGCTTTACCTGTATCATCCTTGTTTAAACAATTCCAATGTATTTTTTTTCTATCTAGTTGATCACCATACAGCTTTCGTAAGTCTTCCGTCATGCGATCGCGTATTTTTTGAGTAACAGCTTCCCGTTTTTCCCGTTCTTTTTTCTGCTTTTTTCCTTTGATATTTGCACCACTTAAAGTAATTAACATTCCTTGAGATTGTAAAGCACCCCAATAATGACGATATTGTTCAAATTCTCTCGGAGGATCAAAAGCATATTCAATAATTTCTTCTCTAAAAATAGTTCTATCTACCTTTTGTCCTTCCTCCAATTTATCGCGTAATTTCTTCATAATCCAATTCATCCAATTGGGAATTAATGCAAAGACTTGGTAATTATCAAATCCTCCATGACGGCCTAAACGTCCTAATCTTTGAGTAAATGTAGCAGAATTACTCGATTCAAAAATTAATAAGTTAATTTCAAAATCAACTCCTACATCTACGGCTGAAGTTCCTACAATTAATACAGGCTGATTTGCTGTTTTCAATAAATTTCGCGTTTCTTCCCGGTCACGATCATCAACAATTCCACTCACTTCTTTAACCATGATATTATCATTTTTTAAATCTCTCTCCAGTTGAATTACGACTCGACGAACCACAGCCATTGAATTGAGAATAATCACTCCTCTACCTGGTCTTTGTTTCTCATCATGAAGAATTTTTTTGATTAAAATTGTATTTTTTTGCACCCAATCAAATGAATCTTGATGTTTTTCTAAATGTACAAAATCTAAATCTACAGGCTGACAAATTTGTCTATATCCTGGTGGTACTTGCGTTCTATCTTCACTAATATAGTCAGATTGGATTTTTTCAATTAATAAATTATCTGTTGCTAGTTTTTTCAACTGATCAATAAATTCATCCTTTGGGGTTGCTGATGTAAATAAAAATCTCAATGGACGTGCAGTTTCTCGACTATGACGAATTAATAGCAAACTATTGATAATTGCTGTTTCTTGATGTACTCCAAAAATAGGAAATTCATCAGCCACATACAAATTCGGAAATTGAGCTAAATCATTGACTAATTGATCATGGGCAACTGTGATATCTTGATAACGCAAATGAGTTATTAAATGAAATATATCTGGATTGGTTAAAATAACTCGTTTTTGAATTATACTTCTCCTTAATTGTTCAGATTTTCTACTTGGTTTTCCTTCTTCTTTTGCGGTTTCCACTCTCCGAGCTAATTCTGCTCCATACAAACTATCTATCCTTGTGACAGGAGTTAAATTGAATAGCTGATAATAATTTTTGATTTGTCTTTCCTGATCTTTAACAAGTTCAATTGTTGGGTATAATCCAATAGTTCTAAATTTAGGATTGAGTAATCCTGGTAAATAAGCTGCTAGAGATTTACCATCTCCTGTGGATGCAGTATTAAAAATAATTTTTGGTTTGTTTTCATCTCTGAAAATGGCCGCATAAGTTTCTGCTTGATGAGAAGATAAAGGACAATTATTACCTTCTCCAAAATTGGGCGCTTGTTGTTTGACTTTGCAGGTTTGCATACATCCTAAAGCACAAGCACCTACCCCTCCATTGAGTTTGGAGTACAATGGCAGTAAAAAAATTTTCACGGTGAGTTAAGTATTTGTTGGATGGGACTAATATAATACTTCTGCGAAACGAGATGTCATCAAAAAATGACTATATCTCTAAAAAAATTTGCTAAACGTGGGTAAATTATGGTTATTACTTCTGTGTATAAATATGTCATCATCAAATGATACTCATACTAATCAAATAGGTTTTGCGTTAAAAATACTTAAACTTCTAGCAGAACAACCATTAAAAAAAGATAAATTAATAGCGGAATTGATGAATCATGGATTTGCAGATTATCAAGACCTACCACAAAAAATCACCCGTACTATTAGCAAACTCCGAGACTGCGGTTTTCAAATCGAATCAGCACCCAACCGTCCTTATGAGTTAGTGACATCAGTGTTTCCCGTTATCTTATCTGAAGAACAAAGACAAGCATTAGCAATGGCCTCCGAGTTATTAGCGAGTCTGGGTTTTTCTGCGGAAGCTGGGCATATTCACCACATTGGTAACTTTCAAAAACCTAAGTCCCCTGGACTAAAAACAGACTTTCATCCACCTACAGATTACAGTGAAGATAAAATCAATGAAATTGTGCGTCAGTTACAGCAAAGATTTCAGCAAAAACGCCGCTTTGTGGTTTGGTATTGCAGTAGAAAAGGTAAAGAAACATTTTGGGATTTAGATAAGTCCGAACTGAGATTACATAACGGTGTTCTCTATTTATTTGCTTTAGTTCCCGATTTTCATAGTTATCATCTAGAAATCAGACCCAATGCTGAACAAAATATCACTTTGAGAGTAGACCGCATTACTAGAGTTGGTGGAGTTTCTCAGACTCCCTGGACTTATAGTAAATTTCCTACTCTAGATATTACCTACCGTCTTACAGGAGATTTAGCGAGTTATAGACCCCGTAGACCCCATGAAACAGTTATTTCCTCACTAGAAACTACAGAATATGTTGATATTTTAACTCAGGAAGACTGTATATTTTGGTTTCGTCAAAGAATGCTACAGTACGGTGCTAGTGCTAAGGTTTTAAATCCTGATTGGGTGGCAAGGCAGGTCAAGGATGCTTTGAAAAAAGCTCATGATAATTACTGTGTTGATTAAATAAATTAGTAACTAATAGCTGCTGTGTCATTTGTCTTTCAACTCATAGGAGTTGTGTACTTCCAATCAGTGTATACCCACCTGGAAGAGGGCTATTCCAACCGAAAGACGCTATGATATTTCTGCAATCTGAGTAATAAAAACCAGTGAGTGAAGTAAAAGCTGATTATGATGGTGCTTGGAAGGAAGGTGTAGAACAATACTTTGAACCGTTCCTGGCATTCTTTTTTCCAGAAATTCAAGCAGAAATTGACTGGACACGGGGTTACGAGTTTCTTGATCAAGAACTCCAGCAGTTGATCCGAGAATCTGAAGTTGGTAAGCAATTTGTTGATAAACTAATTAAAGTTTGGCTAAATGATGGTAAAGAAACCTGGTTACTGATTCATTTGGAAATCCAAAGTCAAGTAGATACTGGCTTTGCTAAACGAATGTTTTCCTATCACTACAGAATTTTTGACCGTTATGGTCAAGAAGTTGTTAGCTTGGCTATTCTCGGTGATAGTCAAGCAAGTTGGCGACCTCAAGAATACAGTTATGGACGTTGGGGATGTCGTTTAAGTCTTCAGTTTCCTACTGTAAAATTACTAGATTATCAACCCCGTTGGTTAGAATTAGAAGCAAGTGATAATCCCTTTGCTGTACTTGTGATGGCACACCTGCGAACACAAGCGACAACTAAAGATTTAACAGGCAGATTACGGTGGAAGTTAAGCCTAGTTAAACGGATGTATGAGTTAGGATATAGTAGGGATAAGATTCTTCAGTTATTCGATTTAATTGACCGACTGATGGCTTTACCACCAAATCTGGATTTGAATTTCAAAACTGAATTGCAGCGTTTTGAGGCTGAACAAAAAATGAGATATGTATCAAGCATTGAACGTTTAGGAATATCCGAAGGTATCCAGCAATCTATTGCTAGTATTGTAGAAGCTCGATTTAATTATGTTCCTCCTGAATTGGTTGAACAACTCAATCAAATCTATGATAACGAGAGCCTGAAGCGTTTGTTAAAACAGGCTATGACTACAATATCAATCGCTGAATTTCAACAACAATTAAGTCAGGAAAATACAGGTACAGATACTTAATATAGGACTCCTATTTGATTTTTGAACTATACGTAGGATGGGCAATGCCCACTCTACTGAATTGAAGCAGTTTGAGGATGACAAAAAAATGGCATATATAACAAGTGTACAACGTATAGAAAGATCGCAAACTCTCCAAGCATCTGTTGTTAAAATTCTAAAAACCCGATTTCAAGATACTCCGTCTAAGTTAGTTGAACAAATCAATCAAATTTATGAGCATGACCGATTGAATCAGCTATTAGAGGAGGCTATTACTACTGGGTCAATTTCTGATTTTCAGCAACAATTAAGTCAGGAGAATACAGATACTTAATTCTAAAGTTGTACGGAACGTTGATCACACAGTCGTAAAGCCCTAACTACCAGCAAGTAGAGATGAAAATACTCAAATTCATCAGCAGTATTTAACTGATTCAAGTCAAACTCTTTTTTAATTGGGTAGATACTTTTGCTTAAATTTGCTGGTGTTAATGGTAAACTCTGATTTAGGAAGCGTGTCATACTTTGCCAACTTTGGGCGATTCCTACGGAGCGCTTCGCTATCGCTTTTTGTGCTTCTGGATGTAATTCTATATTTTTAATTTTAGCTATATCTGATTTTTCCCAACCACCAGCCCAAGCTGAATGATGACGACCAGCAGCCATAATCACTGTATAACAAATATTCTTAATTTGTTCATCCTCAGCCGCAAAATAATCACGTAATAAGGGAACTAAAGATTGTATAAGAATCTCCTGTCCTAAATATGCACTTTCAACAGCGTGATTAGGACGTTTGTGTTTCTTTTCGTATTCCTTAAATGCTGTTTTTTGGTCTTGATTGTCTGGGTTATAATGAGTGTGTGCTAGGAGGTATTGTTTGGGGTTTTTAGCTTTAAACTCAGGATAAGAATAAGCTAAAGATTGCCATCCCCTCATCACTTCCTGCCATTTAATTTGTAGTTTACCCAGGTCATGGGTAAAGATAGCAAAAAACACCAATGATTCAAATAAAGCCTCGGCTTCTGATTCTTGAATATGTGGAAAAATCTTGTTTTTAATTAATTTTGTCCCTGCTGGTAGTAGCTCATTTCTGACACTATTATAAATAGTTTCTTCGGCTTTACCATTTTTTAATAGTTTCATTGTAACTTTTTCTCGCCAGCACTTCCACATTAATACTAAGTGTCCAACATAAGTATCCATCTGATAACGGTATTCGTTGTTTATTTGTTTTGATAAAGATTCTAATTTTATAAGTTCATTATCCTCTAAAATGACATTCATTTTTTCAACCGATTCTTCAGTACCAAGTAACAAACCAATATTCTTATCATAATAAGTGTAAGAAATGTTAATAAACACCCTAAAACTACTTTTTAGGACATCAATTGATTGAATAGGTACAATAGTATATTGAGAATAAGTTTCTGATTTTTTATTAAATCCTTTATCACTGGGAGGTTGAATTTGCCAAAACATAAAGCCTCGACGATGAATAGAAGTTTTAACTTCGTTATATATTTTGTAAAGTGACTTTCTTGGAAAAGAAAAAGCTGGCCAATCATTGGGATTAATTTCTATATCACTCGATTCACCATCTATTAAACAAGTTGGTATTTGACCAATTAAAAGTGTGCAACTATCAACTGAACGAATTAATTCTGTTGCACGAGATTCATCACCCCTAAAAAAAGCTGCTTCAAAATTCTGCTCAAACTGCATTTGATTATTTTGTCGGCGTTGTTGTTGCAGTAAATTTTCTGCTGTATGAATCTGATTTATCCAAGTTTCTTCGGTGCGAAATCCCACATTTTCACCAACCTGATTTGATTCAGTATGTGCCTGTAATACTTGCCATGTTGATTCACAGGTTTTTTCAGGATATGGTAGAAAATTCTGTTTTTTATCGGTAGATTCTTGGGTTTCTGGTTCTAAATCTGCTTCTGTAAATGCAGTATAAGCTTGGTTAACTTCTATGGTGCGATAAACCAAAACTTGACCTTGTTCATCTTGGAATCTTGCACAACGTCCTGCCCTTTGTAATAATGAGTTCATGGGGCAAAGTTGACTGTGCATGACTTGGCAAGTAATATTAATTCCGGCTTCAATTACTTGGGTGGAAATCAATATATAACAAGTGCCGTCATCTTGCCAATTTTCTGCAAAGGTTTCTTTTAAAAATGTTTCTTTTTGGGCGCGATGTTCTGGTAAAAATCTGGAGTGCAGCAGGGTAATATTTAAGGTATCATCATAATTCAACTCCTGCAAATCTCTATATAATCCCTGCGCCTGAGAAACAGTGTTACAGATGATGATAACTCGTTTATGGTTATGATTGTTAATACCAGTTTTGATAACTTCAGCGGTCAATGGTTCAGATATAGCTTGAAATATCCGGCGACGTTTACCTTCAATAGCCTGTAAATCGGCATCTTCAATTTGAATTATTTCCATTGTCTATTAAACCTTGAATTTGGGTGGCCAGTTCATTGGTTAATGTGGCAGTCATCAGCAGAAATGGGGAAATACCTTTGACTTGTTGTAAAACCTTGAGAACGGTGGTAAAGGAACGGTCTGGGTCAAGTAAATGCAGTTCATCAAATACTAGATAAGATGCGAATATTGCCCCGGAGTTGACGTTAGCTGAACCCCGACCAACTGAGTAAGGAATATTCAAGAAACTGCTTAACATTTGGTCAATGGTGCAGAAGACTATATCACCTTCAAAACGAGGGTCTTCTGGGTTTTCTCCGGTTTGTAGGGTAACGACTGGAGAAGGGACATTTTGAGCTTGTGACCAGCGTTGAACGAGGATTTCTGTTCTTTGTCGCAGACTGTTGGCCAGGGTTCGCAGAGGGACAACGTAGATTAATTTATTGGGGAAGTCGAGGTTGAGGGTTTTGGCAAAGAGGAAAGGGGCGATCGCTGTTTCGGTTTTCCCTGACCCTGTGGGGGCGCGGAGAAGGATGTCTTGACGGTGGAGGAGTTTAGTAATGGCTTCTCGTTGAAAGTTGCGTGGGGGGAATGTGGTTAGGGTTTGGAAGTGTTCATCTATCATGAAATTGTATCTATGCTGCAAAAACTTGATCAACTGTAATATTTAATTCTGGAAAAGTTGGGGAGATAATTATATCTGTACCTCGATAAGCATTTAATTGATAAATGCCTTGTTCATTGAGAATATATACAAAAATTGTTGGTTCTTTGGGATTACCTAAATAATTACGACTACCAATAGCTAAATAATCAACAATCCAATATTCAGAAATATCTAAACGTTGATATTCTTCTAGTTTATCTATATAGTCATCTTCCCAATTTGTGGAAACTATTTCTACTGCTAATTGTAATGGTTCAACAAAAGCAGTATAAGCGGATAAATTAGCATCCCACAGATTTTTATCTACTACGCTAACATCAGGAACACGACCTTGTTCTTTACCGCTGGTTGTTACAGTTCTAATGAAAATTCTTCCAGAGACTCTGTAATTGAGATTCAGACGTTTAACCTCTAATTTAAAAGTATCCGCGATAAATTCTGCTAAGTTATCATGTTTTCTAGTTGCTTGTATCCGCATGATTTCTCCATTTACAAGTTCATAGCGACCTTCTTCGGAGAAGTCATAGTTGAGGAATTGATCAAAAGTGAGTCGAGTTTTAGTTAGAGTCATGGTTGTGAAATGGGAGAGGTTACATCTCTAAGTTAATCTATTAAGTTTTTTTATAGTTTTAATCCCCTTGCGGGGAAGAGAGATGGGATAGAAATTAATGTAATTAATTATCCAGCATCTCACGGATTGATTTATCCGTCTCCTGATGGAGTTTATCTGGTAACAGTACCAGTCTGTTACTCAGTATATAACGGGTGTTTGTTTCCGTCCCCTTGCGAGGAATTGTGAAACTTAACTTCCTAATAATAGCCTGATTTTTTGTAGGTTTTGAAAAGATTGATTAACCTTCAATTTGTTATTAGTGTAATACAGTTTTGCGCTAGTATTTATGTCTTGTAAATATCTAGCTTTGCGGCTTTCAGACTCTAATTCAATATAAGCATTACGTAGACTCCTATTACCTAATTCAAATGCTAGTTCCCTGATATAATCTTTGCGAGAACTATGGGGAGATGGACCAGGGTATTCCTGGTTTATATCGCAACCTTTCTTACAAGCATAGTATTCTACCCAGTGCAATGCTGCATAAAAACATATTGTTACAGCCCAATCTGGATAGGTTTTTTCCAGATCACGTGCTGCTTGTTCATTAGTTTTAGCTTGCTCAAGGTAGTGTTCACAAGTCATGATTTTTGTCAAAAAAGTCTATAAAAAAAGTCTATGATTAATTAACTTATAACCAGATTGATAAAGTAAGTTGAGATGGAACTAGAGATTTGTTTTTTTTGATGTATATCTATTACTCTAGAACCTTCTTTTAGTGTGGCAAACTTATTGACAGGTTCAGCATTAAAATACCATTTTTCTCCAGAATCATCTCGTAATTTCCATTCACAGTCAATTACTAAATCTTGGATTTTATTCCAGTCTTCAAAGTCTAATTCTGTGTCAGAATGTAACTCTAATTCAAAATCAATCCAATGGATATTAGGAAATCTTAAAGCTATAGCTCTGACACTTTTGACATTAGCTACTTCAGCCAAATTTTCTAATAATACTTTTATTTTACTAATAGCGTCAAAATTAGTTAATTCTTCAGTTGCTAAAGAAGATTCTCCAAAATGACTCCAAGAAGTATCGGTTTTATCTCTATAATTCCAATATTTTTTGGTCAAATCCTTATTTTCGGTCAAATTCTTAGTTGAATTCATTTTTCATCCTTTAAAAACTCATTTAGACGATTTCTTAAAAAAGTCGCTTGTTGTCTAGTAAACGCAAAGTTAGCTATTGGGTTTACTGAGGAATCAGATTCTTGATTTTCTATAAATGGATTATCTGAAAGTATTCCTGCTATTAAAATACCATCGTCGCTATCTATTGCTATTCTTACACCCGTAACTAGATATACTTTATCTTTTGTTTGTTCACTCATAACTTGCTTTTTTACTCAAGGTAGGTTGTTGCTAAAAATAAAGGGAGAGAAAACATAGTTAGTAAAACTAGTTTTACTAACTCCCTTTATTTTAGGCTAGTTTTTGCCTTTCGGTTTAACTTGCCTACAAAATACTAAATTGTATAGTATTTGATACTTGAGGATCTAATTTCCTCGTAACTGGTTTGATAAAAAGACATACACTTGCTCTTGCAAGAGTTGTCCTTTTGAAACTGAGATGAGGTTTCGTTTATACAGATTAGCAAACTGGTACTGTGGGCATAAAAGTCAACCCTTTTTGATCTAGTCATAAAAAATGAGATTCCTATGTACATTAACTTTTTGAGTATAACACGATTAAGTAAAAAAACAGGTAAATCAAAGCTTATGCTCTTTTATGCCGAAAATTTTACACTTTTAATACTTCCATCATCTTTAAGAGATGCGATTTTTACCTTTACTATCTGTCCTTCCTGAAGAACACTTGCTTTTCTCGGTTCTTTTTCAGTCAGCTTAATGATTCCTAAGATTTCATAACTGACCCTGTTACCACTGATTTTAGTAACTTTTGCATCTATGATGTCCCCTTCTTTAAACTCCTGAGATTCCGTAACTTTGGCAATTTCCGCTTGACGTGCTGACTCTACAACTACTGCTGTGGGAACGGTAATTTCCCCCATAGGGACACCAGAATTGTTATAATATTTCATTAAACGGGATACCCAACCTAAGATTTGCAAAATAGTTGACGCATCACTGTTACTTTTGAAATACTGACTACAGATAGTTTCTATACTGCTGTAATACTCAGAAGTTTTTTTACTATGTCCAATCATCTTTCCATCTCTCACCAAGGTTTTGAGATAGGTTAAAAATCTTGATGTAGCATCATTTTGATCAATAACTGTGCGTAAATATGCAACAGCTTTACTGACTTCGTTAGCATCTGTGTTTTCTTGGACTAAAGTTTGGGCGATCGCATGAGCAATTTCCCACTGTTTATCTGTTAAACTCATAATTTAGTACATTCCTGATGGTGCTGGTCTATCATTGGGATAACGTAAAATAGCTGCAAGTTGTTCTAATTGTTCTTTTTGAATCAAGCCTGAATGTGCAGACTGAATTTGCTTTTGGATAAATTGCTGTAATTTATCTCCTGTTAAATCATCATTTTCACTCACTTGATAGGATGAATAACGTTGTTTTAAGTTTTGCGGTTGATTGATTTTATCAACATTTACTGTCATTGTTCCCATTCCAATTGGTTTACCACCACCAACCTTTAAAGCAATGGGATATTTTTTATCTTGTCCCAAAACAATTAATAATGTGCCTAATTCTTCAGGAAGTAAATTCTTAAAAATTACTTGTGTTTTAAAAGTATATTCCTTTCCTGCTTGTTGGACAGAAATTCCGTCTTTTTGTCCTTTTTCAATAGCTTTGGACATATTATAATAAAACTTACGTCCAGCTAACTTACCTCGCTGATAATATGCGTTACAATTAGGACGAGGAGCATATAAAGAAGGCATAAATCCTGTAGAAAAACCGATTCTTTCGCAATTAGCATCATTAAAGTCTAATAAACCTTGCCAATCTAATGCACCAAATACTCGACTAGCTGGACAAAGTTTTTCTTTATTTTTACAAGGTAAACGTTCAGCAGGAATTTTTTCCTTATATTTAGAAGTAACTGCACCTAATGTACTATTAGTAATTGCTTCATATACAGAACGAATACAACCTTTTAAAGAACTTCCTTGAATTGATAATTTAGCATCAACTCCTTGAATCATAGTTTTAAGTAGAGAAATTTTACTACCTATATCACTCCCTAAAACTACTGCACCTGTGGAAATATGCAATGATGTTTGGACTTTTAAAGTCAGGTAAATTGTCCCATGTAACCGATTTTGATCATATTTATGATGTCCAAAAGGACGTTGTAAATTAGGTCTTTCTTGAGGAAATGAAACAAAATCATAAGGTTTGGGATTTTCCGACGGAGATGAATTCTTTGGAGTAGGTCTATTTGGTTGCGAATAAGTCATGTTTATTTCTCAACTGTGAGGGCTACAAAATGTACAGTTGCGGTTTTCTTGTCTAGAAAATACCGTTGGGCTAATTTGGGTTTATTTGGTTTATTACTTTCTTCTGTGGTGAGACGAATATCTAAACTATCTGCATAAATGAATTTTTGGGGAAAGCGAGTTTCTTCGGGACGGTATCCATGAGCAGGATAAGCATAAGATGGGAATTTTTTTTCATCATTCGGTTCTATTTCCCAAGTTTCAGCTAGTTTTGTAAAACCATGATGGTTATCATCAATAGTTAGTAATAGCACTTCATAAGTATTTTGTCTTTTATGTTTCCATCTTAATTCAAATTGATGATTAAACATTTGCCCTTCTAACATGGGAAATTTATCAGGTAGGTTTTCTATGATTCCACTGACCTTATTAGTCCATCGGAGAAAATAATAGGTATTTTCTGTTTTTAATTTATCAATTAATCTCAATAAATCGGGAACTGATAAAGGTTTTTCTTGATAACCAACAAAAGGCTTCATTTTGCAACTCCTAATAATTGACTCCAAGATTTTACACTGCGTTCAAATAAATCATTAACTGTTCCTTCTTTCCAAATTAGTTGCACACCAAAACCTAATTCCATTTCTTGGGCTGCAACTGGTGAATCTTGATGATCTTCTGATAGAAAACTATATAAATTTGCTTCATCCTTTGTTAGAAATTCACCAACTCCTAAAAGATGGGTATTTCGCCATTTTTTATTAGTACCAAAGGCACAAATTTCTTTTTTATCTTCTGATAAAATACAACCAGGATATTGCACAACTGCTTGATTTAACTTAATCTCTACAGTACCCAAACCGCGAGATTTGGCAAAACCTAACCCGAACCAACCATCATGCAAGTCACGCAATACTAAACCGATTAAACCTAACTGTGCAAGAGTGAAGTTTTTTAAATGTAATTTGGTTTTAAATTCTCCAGCAGTGCAAACTTGATAATTAAATGGTCCAACAGCAACAGAACCAAATACTCTATCTATTGCAACGCCGTTTCTTTCTTCAGTTTTTACTGCTTTAGAATTATCTGGATAAGCGTCCTCTATTCTGATTCTACTTGCGATAGAAGTATTACCAAACATTTGATCTGTAAAGGAAGAAAGCTTATAAATATCACTAGACGATTTGATATTTTTCAAATACTCATATTTATCATTTAATGGATCATTAGCCCAAGGTAGGTTTTTACTGTTAGGCTTTTCATCTCCTACTGTTCTGACAATCCGTTCAGCATGAGCGCGAATTGCACCTTTTAAACTGCTTCCTGGTAAATATATAGTATGTCCTCCAGCGTGATAGGTTTCCACAAATTCCATATCTGGTTTTGTAGGGTCTGCTCCTTCTTTTCCTGATTTAATGAGAATAGGTCCATCGGGAATGATGGTTAAATCTATGGTGCAATGATTTACAAATTTTTTGTGCATAACAAGTTTGATAAGATAAAGTTTCTAGCCCACCTAAAAATGAATTATCAGGCTAATAACGGAAGTCGTCTTTAGACAACTATTGATTAAAGATTTAGTCCGTTAAAACGGACTTTAGCTATTAGCCCGGAACTTCAGTTCTGGGTGGGTGATTGGGTAAATGATCTCTTAAATGATTAATAAGTGCTTCAGTCCATTTTTGTTTGGATTGTTTACCGTCTTGATAGCTAGGTAATTTATCACCTATTTTACTATTAACTAATTCTTGTAAATAGGTTAACAATTTTTCAGGATCATTCTCAACATCAACCCAGAGCATTTTATCAACATTTAGTTTAACAACTCCCAAACCGCGAGAACGTCCACCACCAAGGGGAATTTGTTCTGTTTCAAATTGATGTAATCCAATCATCAATAGTCCCAATTCCCATTCTGCGGCGTTTTCTACCACTGCGCGAAATTGGAATTGCGTATTAGCTGGTACTACTTGGAAATCATACAGTTTACCATCTGCTGCTGTTTCTGTGTCTCTGTCAATGGCTACTCCGTCACGTTCTTGATATTGGTCAAACCATGTATCAGGTAGTACGGTTAAGTCACGGACTTGGAATTTACTTGCTATCCAGGGAGAACCGAATAAATGAGATATTAAATCTGTCATGTTCAAGAGTTCTTGTGTTAACTCTAAATCATTATCTTTGTGTTTTTCTTTTAAATCTTTAACGTCATTATTTCTAATTGAAGTTGTAAAATCAGCCGGATTTTCAGCAAAGCTGGAATCAATTCCTCTGAGGAAACTTTCTAATCTTGATCTTAATGCACCTTTAAAGCTAGAACCTGGGATTAATGGTTGTCCTAATGCGTCTTTAATGACGGGTAAATCTGTTCCGATAGGTTCGGTGGAACGTCCTGCACTAATTCTTAATGCGGTGATTGTTTTGAGTATTCCTGTGATTTCTAGGCGGTTTTTAAATGTGTCAAACATAGATATTGATTATTAATTAGATATTGGCAATAATTTCCTCAAATTCCTATATTCATCGGAAATTGATGAGGTTGTATTTGTGGTTTATTGGTAACTACAGAACTAATGGAGGATTTAATGAAATTAACAAATACTTCGCTTACATCTTCATAATCATTGCTAATAATTGGCTTAAATCCATGAGCAAATAATGATTTATTCCGAACTTCTAAAGCATTGATAATTTTATTGGCATTTTCCAGGTAAATCTTACCTATAGGATCATCAGGAAGTTTGGTTAAAAGCTCATAACTATTTCTTAAAGCTATTTGGATTTTTCCCTTAGCAGGAGAACGTTTTTTCTCATATTCATTCCGCAAATTTTCTGGTAGTTTTCCAGTATCAAGATCACCTGTTTGAATACCATAAGCTTTTAACAAACGAATCTGCGCTAATAATTCTAAAGCTCGGTAAAGTCTACCCACTGCATCATCATAACGTTGTTGGGTAGCACGTCTTTCTGCATTTAATATTAAGTCTTGAACTATTTCATAACCATGTCCTTCTGTTCCATTACTAGAATCAAATTTTTCATCTATTTGTCCTCTGCTGTTAATTACACGCTTGAGAAATAGAGCTAAATTTCTAATTTCAGGGTTTTTCATCTGAGGTTCTAATAACTCTAAAGCATCTCTATGTTCAAATCTATCCCAAGCATCTAACCCAGAACAAGAAGCGTATAGGGTTTGAATTTGCCGCTTAATATCAGGTGGTAATGCCATTGATGATAATAAACGTCGGAATTGTGCGATCGCTGCTGGATAGTTATACTGTTGTAAGAAAATAGGTAAAAATTGTTCTATGGTACGCTTGGCAACTACAGGCGCTACAGATGCTTGTCCTGTTGACTCTCCTCTTTCAATTTTGATGGTGTTTGTACGGATTCCGGTAGTTAAGTATAACGTTACTTCATAGTCAAGTGCTGCTGTTGCTAATCCTACAGACATGGATTTAGTACCACCTGTATAATCAGCCATCATTTGAGCATCTGTGACGTTTTGTTGAATGTTCTGAATACATAATGATGCTTTAACATAACATTCTGAAAAATCATCTGGTTCTTCAATTAAAATTATGTCTCTATCTGCTTGAAATCTGTCACCTAATTCTACTTGTGTGGGAATATTTGGCAACTTTTCAATTACTTCTGTTCCGCGTCTGACTTCACAAGGAGTTCCACCTCCTATTACTTGGGATTTACTACCCTTTGCACCATCAGAACAGAGAAAAACAACACGATCTGGTTTAAGTTCACGAATGGCGGTTACGATAGGTTGATGAGAACCACCGACTGTAATTAAAAGAATTTTTGGCATGATTTAATTATCTCCTTATTTAAAGTCTTGGATATGTTGGATATTGCATTTGTTTTGCTAAAATCTCAGTAAGATTTATTAGTTCCTTTCCTGATACAACAACAACTTTATTATTCTCTGCTTGGTTTATAAATTTTTCATCTAATTCATATTCACTTGTAATAAACAATTTCACACAGTAATCCTTTCCCAATTTTCCAGCTTTTGAGTTAAGAATAGATAAATAGTCAGAATCTAACTTTTTACCAGTTTTACATTCACAAATCATAGCATTAGCATTGTTTAAACAAAAAACATCTACTTCACCTCTATAGTTATCAATTTCTACTCCAATTTCAACAGAATCAAAGTTGCATTTTTTAGCTGCATAATATGCAAATATCTCTAGCCATTCACCTTTTAGAAAAGCATAATTCTCTTTTGTTTCCAGCATAAGGCTAATGCCTGTATTTGATATTTCAACGTTGTTGATTATTGAAAAATATTCTAGCTTTTTAAAAAATGATTCCAAATGCTCAGAAGATATTTGTAATTTCGATAATTCTTTTTCAGATATTTTTAATCTCTTCAGAGGTTTAATATCCTCACCTGCAAGACTGCGAATTAAGGAAAGGATTGAAACTGAAGATTTAATATTATTAACAATGTATTCTACCACATCTTTTGAATCATTATTGTTTTCATATTTCTGGTTCTTCTTGAAAATATTAAACCCATACATTGTAATATAATTTTCTACAGTTAATCGCTTATTAAAAGGTACAGGCTGTTTACCAAAAACCAATGGAATAATCTGTGATTGGTTAGTATTGACACTAAAAGCCAATACGTCTTTATATTTTTTTTGAACATAGCTATAGACTGAAATAGCCATAGTTTGAGGCACAGAAGTTAAATTTACATATTTTAAATTTTCAACGTCTTGACAAAGCTTTTCTACAGCAAGATATACTTCATCAAAGTTATTGGGATTAACAGTTATTACATCACTTTCATTAAAAACTAAATCTTGGCGTTTTTGTTTGATAACATTTTCTACACTTTTTTTATACTGCAAATATTGCTCTTCTTTATCCTGACAAAGTAAAAATTTGATTTTATCAATATCATTAAGAAACTGAAGAACTCCTGCAACTGGTGGAACAGCACTTCGTCCTCCAATTAAAACTAGCATTACTTTTTCCGACATATATCAATACCTCAATTTCTTAAATTTGGTTGGTTAATTATTAGCTGTATATTGGGTAATTATTTAAGAATTTCCATCACGTTTAAACTTTAAATGACGAGCGCCATAACCTAAATAACGGCGAATTAATTCTAACCAAATAGGTTTAAAATCAGCTTCACAACATTCACCAATAACTTGAGCAGCTTTTTTGATATTGTGATCAATATCTTCAATAATTTTCTCTGCTAATGAACCTTTACCTCTTCCCCATTTTTTATCTCTTCCTACTTGATAACAGATAAAGTTTTTAATTACTTCTGGACTATCTGTAGTATCAGCAACACGGACTAAATTACGAAATTGAGATTCTTCTAAATCTCCATAAATTGTTTTATCCAAAGCATTTTTAATCCAGACAACTAGATCATCCTCAGCTTGACGGATACCTTTTTGAATTTTTAATTGCTTGTTTGGATCTGGTTGTTCTATCATTTTGCTTCCTCTCTTAATATTAAATGAAACTCATTACAAACTTGTACTTGTCCAAAACCTTCCGAAGTTCTTTCTCCTACTCCTTTCAGTTCCAGTTCTTTTAATTTATCAATCCATAATTTTTCTCTTCCCTTATCTACACTAAATAAGTACACACCTCCTCTATTTGTTACTAATTCTATATCTTTCATCAAACCCCAAGCTGCATTCCAACCAGAACGATAGTTATAGCTGCTATATGCTACTTCCAATTTAAGAAATTTGTCTTTTTCCTCTCCATCATTTAATTGTGTAAATTCGTTATCTAAATTGACAAATTCACACAGCATTTTTGGAGAAATGACTGTAGTATGTTGCCAGTTTTCAGTAAAAATAGCATCTGATTGTAGATCAAGGGTAAAATAAAAACGCTTTTCCAATAAATCATTTTCTGGTTGACCAAAAATTGACCAACATTTCCATCGTTCTTCTAGTTTTTTATTGAAATGCTTAATTCTATTTTCAACATCTGTTACAGCATTATCAACTGTAGCTGTAATTTTTACCTTTCCTAAGCCCCGTGATGTTGAACTACCTAAACGAAAGATATCTGCATGATCATTAATGAATTGTGTGAAAGATTTAGCTAAATTTGAATCAGCAACTAAAATTGAACTCCAATAGACAACAGGATTCCAGTTTTGTGATTGAGGAGTTTCTACAAATGATTCATTTAAAACTTCAATACTATACAGTATATCATCCTCAGATGTGGCTCTTTTACGATTTATTCCTACTCTTGTTAAAAATCGAGTGCTAACTGAATGACTACGATATTTATACTTAATTTTATCATCTTTTGCTTTGCTATAAAAACTGCTGAATGGTTCTACTCTTCCTAAATCTTTAGGACAACTAGGATCATCAGGATAATTATATGCTTCTGCACAAAAACGATCAATGAGAGTATCAAAAACTCCATTATCTTTATCATCAGTTTTAAATCCTGGTTTTGCTTTAGAACTAACCGCAGTTGTAGGTAAAACCATTATTTCATCATTTACAACCTGAGAAATTAATTCCCCTTTTCTTTGTCGTTCATCCTTCATTTTCGCAACTGCTGGATAAGCATTTTGAAAAATCGCAGGTTCATTACCTAAAAACAGAGTAGCAAAATCACCACCATCTTCTGTTAAATCACGTTCTGTGATATCTGGCATTTTTGGTTTAGATAGTTGTAGAATTTGAGATGCGATCGCACCACGAATGACAGAACCAGGAATATGATCTTCTGCTTCACTGACAGAACCAGGTTTTTTAGCAACAATGGCTAATGGAGATAAAGCTGTAATCTTTAGCTTAATTCGTTGTATCATCTTATTTTTGGTAATAATAATTTCCAACTTTCATCATTTATTTGTAGAGTTTCTAAGTTTTCCCAACTCAGCCAACCTAACCCAGCAGACTTGCTTCCACCTAAAGCATTAATATGGCGTAAAGCAGCTAAAATCAATGGTTTAGCATATTCTGGACAATCTGGTAATAGCTGAATTTCTCCTGTAAATTTCAACTGACTATTAGGTGAAGAAGTTTCCAGAAAATACAATTTTTTCTCCTCAGAAGTTAGCCGACGACGGTTAATAGTTACACCTGGACGGATAACTTCTGGTAAATCGTCTTTTTTTATATCACAGATTAAATCATTAACAATGATACGTGATGGTAATATGGGATTACCAAATATTTTGGAAATAAAACAATGATACCCCCTATGATTTTCTAGTTGATATTCTTCTCGAAATTCTGAATTTACTTGATCTTCGCTTGGACAAAGTGTTTCCGCTTTTGGTGCTTCAAAAATCTGCCATCCTAATGCACTCGCTATTTTTTCACATTCATGGCGCAGTCTTCCTTTCAATTGTGAAGCCGGAATTAATAATTTTCCTTCTGCATTACGAACTATTGGTTTATCTGCAAGTGAACCATCAGAACCACCAGCACCAACACATAATGCAGTGTCAATCATGGCTATTAATGGAATTTCTGTAATGTTATTTAGTGGTAGTTGTTGTAAATTAATCATACTTATGATACCTCTTGTTTTAATTTTTTAGTATCAGATTTTTTTTGTTGTTTTTCAAAGAAGGGATATAAATCTACCAAATCTCGCCAGATTGTTTCATAATTAAATTTATCATCAATTTCGGTTGCTTCATTGTAGGCTTTTTCATCTTGACTTTCTTCTTTAGCTTCTTTTAAAGACATCCAAGGTGCAAGATTACCAGCATTATTTTTATCTTTGGGAAGACACCAAGCCTCTTCAAATTGTGTTTTTAAAGAATTTTGAGCTTCTTTATTATTCAATCTGACTCGAAAATAACGATAGTTGAGTATTGCTGTTTGTTTTCCTCTTTCTAGCAAACTACGAATTTGATAAAGTTGAGATTTAGGAAATTCTGCATCTATTAAAGCTTGTGCAGTTTTCAATAATCCATCTAACTCATGTAGAGTATAAGGTGCAGCATATAATTTTAATTTTTGCTGTCCTTGTCCTAATTTAGTTAACGCATTAGCACGAAATTCACTAATACTAGAAGAAACCATTGTAACAGATTTCATAACTAAAAAATCAACGGTACCACCATAATAGCCCGATTTTTTTAAATCTTTAGCTAGTTTTTTAGCTGATTTAAGTAATTGATTAGTCAGGTTTTCTGCATAATAAATTGGTGTGTCCTCAGCAGTAATTAATACTCCTGTTGACATACTTAATTTACATTCAGATGGTGGTGATGATTGTGGGTGATAACGATGATATAAAGAACGTTTTGGTAGTTTATAGCTTTCTGACTTAGTTAATCTGCGTTCAAATTCTTCACCAATAGTTTTAGCAATGGCTAATGCTTTATCTGCGGGGACGATTAACATAACATCATCACCACCAATTGTTAAAATTTCAAAGGGATGAATCCACTTACCATTACGATTTTCATTATCTGCATCTGTTAAGTTTTGCAATTTATGAGGCTTTAAATGTTTTACCAGTGCTTCATAAACAGATTCTTCAGTTGCGATGGAAATGTCTTTACTAAACTGCTGGTATTCTTGGGGGCTTTTTATTTTTTGAATGTATCCCCCCATATTATTACCATCAGCATAAATGTAAGCAACAAATCCTTGATAAACATTTCCAAGTTCTCTCAAAGATCGTGCCGATGTCACTTGATTGGAATGTACTCTTTCATAAGTGATTTTATCGTAGTAAATTTTATTGTTTTTATCTACAAATTGTTCAAATTTATCAACCCAAGTTTCGATTACTCCACAATCCCAGTTTAATCCAGTATTGTTATACCATTGATGAGTTTCATCTTGTTTAGCTTTTTGTCCAACATATCTTTTTCGAGCTGAAACTTCAGAAAAATTGGGTTTATTTGGTAATTCCTCTACTTGCATAATTATAGAACGGCGATCGCCCTCATCTCGTTGCAAATAAGGATGAGTTTCAAACATGGGAGGATAACAGCGCAAAGGTCTATTATTCCCATTGATTTTATTACCATTCCGTCGCTGATTAAATAAAGATGCTAACTTACCAGCTAATTCATTAAATGTTTTCCGTTCTTTAAAATCTGTTAATGAATGATTTTTGTCTTGCTGAAAGTATGCTGAAACTAAAGGATGATTCTGGTGATTTTGATATTTTTCCAACCAAAATGTATCATTAGTAATTTCATTGGGCAATAACCCAAACCGAATTTCTAAAGGCTTGAATATAGCACCAACAGCACAGGAATTAGCTGTTAAAGTTTCTTCGGTATAACGCTTTTCAATTGCATTAGTTAAATCATCAATAAAAGCAGCAGGACAAAAAGCTAAGATATTACCTCCCGTAGAGTAAATAACTAACTCTGGAATTAGTGCAGCGGAAAGTTCGGGAAAATTATCTGATCTATCCAGCCATTCTTCTCTAATGTTTTGACAATATTCTCTAGCTTTTTGACACTGTTCATAATTTGAGCTTTTATCGCAACCAAAAAATGCAGGTAAATCAATTAAATTTATTCTATCTAGTAAAGCAGATGCACCGCGAATATCTGAAAGTTTAGACGCTTCAAAAACATATTGTTTAACCTTAGTTACACCACCATAAACCAAACCAATTTTGGTAGTTTGATTCCATAAAATAGAATATTTATGCTTTAACTCATCCAATGTTTCTGGAAAATAATCATCATTTATACCTTGTAATTCTTCTACTTGCTGAACAATTTCTGTAACCTCTGCTGGAACTTCTCCCCCATTCCTTAAAGCTTCGCACATTTCCTGCAAAACCTTAATATCAAACTGCGGTTGACGTTCATTACCCCAAGCCAAACACCAAGCGATAGCGAGGCGCTCTGTAGGAATCGCAATACTAATAGAATTCATCTTATCCATTTTTAGATTCTCCTGAAACTAACCCCACCAAAACCCCAGCCAAAGCCCGAATCATCGGACGAACAGAAACATCCTCCCCACGTTTTAAGCGATGCACACTACCTTTTAGAATCGGCGTTTCCTGGGAAATCACATCTTCCACACCCTCATAATCACTATAAATAATCGCCACCACCGACAAACCCAGAGATTTACATAGTTCTTGCCAAGGTGCAACCTCAGTTTCATCCTTGACCAAAATCACCGCATGAGTCGCTTCCCCCATAATCAACCGGTTAGTATGAGAAATTTTACCCCCCACATCAAACACAAATATTGGTGTATTGATACCCTTAATTTCCTGTGCTTTCAGTTGTCCAAATTCCGGTGTAAAACTCGCCTTGTACTCTGTTTTTAACTTATTTGCTAAATCTGCGTCCCGTCGTGCGGTTTCCCCAAACCAAGAACCATCCCCATCTGGACAACCAGAGATAAAATAGGATTCTGGTGCATTGGGAATCTGTAACAACGCTTGTTTTAGACCTTCCCGGAAGCAAGTCTTTCCTGTGTTCGCAAACCCGCAAATCACCAATTTGATACTTGACTGCTGCTGTACCCGCACCACATCCAAAATATCCCCGACTTGATAATCTGGGTGGTTACTAATGGTGACTACGTACCTATCCAGTCCCTTATCGCCAATTTTAGGATCAAACAGAGCAATCGCATCATACAATTTAGATAATTTATCAGCTAATACCTGACTCACCAGCACCGATGTCCGACCGTTGATTTTAATGAGCAAACCCCCCCGTAATTCACCAGAAACAATCATTTGATTCAATCTGGTAGCTGCATCACGGACAATTTTATCCCCCGTGGATATGGTACTGCCAAATCCTACCTTTAAAACATCACCCTCTAAACTGATATGGTAAATACTCATTAAATAGCACTGGATTATAAAATAATTAAAACATGACTCAAGTAATTTCCTCAAGTAAAACTTCAATCAATTAAATCTCCCAGCTTATATGCCGGATTGTGTGTGATGCAAATCACGTATTTACCCAGTTTCGGATCAAAAAAAGCGATCGCTCCGTAAATATGGGCTAATTTATGTGCCAACACAAAAGCCACAGGGATAGAAACGGGTCCATTAATCCTCAGCAGTTGTCCTCCAGAGATTTCCCCCGACTGTGCCATTTGCTCTAACTTAGTGGCAGCATCTTTCACAATCTGGTCATTTTGGGCAGGTTCACCAAAACTCAACCGCAAAATATCGTCTTTGAACTCGATGTTGTAAGTAGTCATTACCTTTACTGATTCACTGACTATTACATCATACATGGCATTGGAAGCAGCCTATTCCAGATTGGTCTATGCTGGAATTATTCTCAAGTCCTAGTAAAGTGTCTGAGCAAATTTTTTCTGATGTCCCCCAAGTAGAACTGTTGCAATGGTTAGCACGCGGTTCTCTCAAGCAAAACCTTCTCCGTGCCATTCGGTTGTGGGTGTGGTTACGTTCTTTATATGGAGAAGATCAAAACCATATATTCCTAGAGGATGGTTTTACCTTGGCAGATTGGAAAACCGCTTTCTTTGGTTCTACACACCCCAAAGGAGAAACAATTCCCGATTTCCATGACCCTAACTGTCATTGTGCAAAAACTACTGCTGACTGGTTGTTTGATGCCAAAACTGGATTGAATCAGGAAACATGGAAGCGATCGCTATTATCTCATGTTAATATCTCTAATTTAGATGAAATCCTCGAAAAACGATTATTTGGGGTAACTCGTCGTTCTTTACAAGCAGATTTACAAATCTTAGAAGAATTAGGTTGGTTAGAAAATCGAGAACAAAAATATCATCGAGTTCAATATTTACCTTCTCGTCCTATTACTACTAAACAAAATAATCATGAATTAAATTTCCTGAATCAAGAGGATTTAGCAGAAATCGCTGAGAATATGTCTCAGAAAATTGGTGGTGTCCAGCGGTTCTTTTTGAAACTAGACTATGTGGTAACTGCCATAGACGAAGTTGGCAATTGGCAGTACGAACTCCGAAAAATCTGGGAAAAAACTCCAATTCCACCCGTTAACTTAATTTATCGCAGTGCCAGACTAGGAGATACTATAGAATGTTTGGTTTATCCTGTTTGCATTTATTACGTACAACGTGCAGTCTATTTGTGTGCCTTTGGGGAAAGTCCTGATAGAAAAACAGATTGGTATAACTTTCGTGTAGATAGAATCGAAAATATTACACCAATTGGATGGACAAATTCTGCCATTCCTCAAAATTTACAACAGCGATATCACCAGAGAAATTTACCAAATCCCGAAGAAATAGAATTACAAATGGATAAAGCACTGGGATTTGATTTCTATTTAGAATCTCGATTGATGCTGCTACGATTTGAACGAGATTATCATGATCGCTACATTAAGGACACATCACGTCATAAAACTTTTAAATTAATTAGTTATCAAAAAGCGAAAAGTTTGATTCAAAGTTCTGTAATTAATTCAGAACAAAAGGTAGAATTATTAAGGGTTCTCGCAAATCGTTCCCCAAAAGATGCTTATTATAATGTTTCCGCATATCTAATCCCCGCAAGGGGACTGAAACGGTTCTACTGCTTTACTTTAGAAGACAACGCCAACCGTTTCCGCATATCTAATCCCCGCAAGGGGACTGAAACGCAGTATTGGCGCAACCTTCTTGGATGTTCTGTCTTCTGTTTCCGCATATCTAATCCCCGCAAGGGGACTGAAACATCTAATTTATGTCTCAAAATATACCTCATGTCCTTGGTTTCCGCATATCTAATCCCCGCAAGGGGACTGAAACTTTTGCTATCAAAGATATTAATTAGAACATTTGTATAGTGTTTCCGCATATCTAATCCCCGCAAGGGGACTGAAACAATCCAATTTCCTCCGGGGTGCAGCTTACGCATTGTTTCCGCATATCTAATCCCCGCAAGGGGACTGAAACATCTCTATGTCTATGGGGTCTAAAACCATTGGAGAGTTTCCGCATATCTAATCCCCGCAAGGGGACTGAAACTCGGTATCGTAGTTGCTAATACTAAGATAGGACGTTTCCGCATATCTAATCCCCGCAAGGGGACTGAAACATGACGCTAGTTCCCGTGTTCAAAGCAACGTTGAGTTTCCACATACAGCACTTCCCGGTGTTATGAGGTACAAAAACCCCACCCCCAACCCCTCCCCGCAAGCGATGAGGGGCAATAAGGGGGCTAAGATGTACCTCATAAGAGCGGAAACCGCTGTATCTAATCCCCGCAAGGGGACTGGTGCGACTATCAGTTGCACGAATTGAGTGAG
>JBAXRM010000030.1:0-32865 GCA_037131225.1 Nostocales cyanobacterium ELA583
AAACGGTTCATAGTTTAACCAAATATGAAACCCCTCTTGTAAACCTCTCCCCACACCCCTCCCTGACCCTCCCCTACAAGGGAGGGAAAAGGAGCAGCTTTTATGATTGGAGAGGCTTTGAACTTGGTTCTTTGTATGATAAAAAAGTCCAGCTTCTAGCCGTTTTGAGTATAATAAAATTTACAGAAATTACAAGAGAAAATTCACTCCTAAAAATCAAAGTATATATAAGGTAAACTCCCTTCAGGAGCTAATAACCAAACTGCATAAAAGCATAAGGGGACAAAAACAATTTTGATAGGCCAGCTAAATTCTAATTTCATGCCGCGTTTAAAAGCATACGATATGCTCATAATTAAAAATATGCCTATCAATAAATAAGAAATCTGATATTGACTCATATTTAAGGCTTCTACATAGACTTTTTCCACAAATTGTTGATCACCTCTATGACCCCAAAGGTTTTGAATCACGAAAGCTGAGTCTTGGAGATTGGGAAGACGAAACCAAATCCAAGATGTGAAAACCATGATTTGTGTTAAAAACCAGGCGAGAATAATTCCGAGAGGGTTTTGCCAAAATAAGTTAAGAATTGTAAAGCGATCGCTTAATACGCCGATAAGACGATGCACTGCTAAAGCGATACCATGCAATAGACCCCAAATAATAAAACCCCAAGCTGAACCGTGCCAGATACCAGCTACTAACATAACTATCAATAAATTTCCGCAGGTACGCATTAACCCGCGTCGAGAACCACCTAAGGGAAAGTAAAGATAATTACGCAACCAATCACCTAATGTTATATGCCAGCGTCGCCAAAAATCGGCAATACTGGTACTAAAATAGGGAAAATCAAAATTTTCCGGTAAAACTAAACCAAATAGTAAAGCGCTACCACGAGCAATATCTACATAACCATTAAAATCTAAATACAACTGTAAGCCGTAAGCAAAGGTAGCTAACCACAAATCGGTACTACCCGCTCTTTGTAAGTTACCAAAACATAAATCTACAAATATCCCTAAATTATCGGCGAGAATACCTTTTTTAACTGCACCTTTAGCAATTAACCACAGTCCGTCAGCAACTCTATCAATGCTGGGAAATTTTAGGTTATCAAATTGAATTGCTAAATTATGGTAACGAGTAATTGGTCCAGAAATTAGTTTGGCAAAAAATAATTTATATGTGGCAAATTGGATAAATTTAGCAGTAGCAGGAGCGCCACGATAAACATCTATCAAATAGGCAATACATTCAAATGTAAAGAAAGAAATTCCTAAAGGTGCAACTAACTTAATTAATGATTCTGGTGAATTCGTTGGCTGATTAAAAACTAAATTTAGGAAATTATTTATGTATTTAAAACCTAAAAGAATAAAAACATTAAAACCTATACCAATTCCTAAGAGTTTGAGACGGCGTTGATTCCAGTCAGTTTGAGCAAATTGCCATTCTTCATTAGATAAATTCCAGTTTTGAGAATGTTTTCCTGGTGAGGTATTGCTGCCAATTTCTAACCCTAGACGGAAGTTGATAAAAGTTAATGTTAGAAGTAATGGTAAATATTGAATGTGCAAAGATGCGTAAAAAACAAGACTAGCTATTAGCAGTATCCATAATCGGATATTTGCTAAATTAACAGTCCAGTAGATTCCTAAAACACTCAACAAAAACAGCCCATAAAAAATTGATATAAATTTCATTGTTTATTAATTGATGATTTTTAATTTGTGATTGGGAAGAAAGAATATAGGGATAGGAGTCACCGAGTCAGGAGTTAATGAACCACGTTCGCGGAGCGTCCCGTCAGGGATAGGAGCGAAGGACACGAAGGAAGAAGGAAGGAAGAAGAAAAAAGAAGAGAATGGTTCACTAATGATTCCTCAAATTTACCCGGTTATTGAAGAGTGAAAATGCAAAGGTTTTCAACTTTTTGGCTCAATAATCTGGCACTTGTTTGCTGATAAAAGTCTGTAAACCTTTATCTATCAACGCTTTTACTTTCTTTCAGTAAGCCCTATTTAATCATTTTGTTGGCCAGCTAATCATTGGATCTATAGCCAGTTTTTTTGATACCTCATAAGCACCATAGCGATTGAGGTGACTAGGATCAGAAAAGTAATCATTTGCTGTCGGCCATAGCTGACTTAAATCACGATATATAAAGTGAGAATTGCTAGTAAAGCTTAATAAATACTCTTGAAACTGCTGTTCATATTTTGTGCGTACAGGATCTAAATAATTCGAGGTAAGGGGCATATTGACAAACACAAGGGAGATATTATTCTCTTTAGTAAACTCTAACATTGACTGGAATGCCTGATCTTGTTTACCTGCTAGTTGAAAAGATTTATAATCATTATCATAATCTCCAGAAACTTTAGGATGTTGTTGATAATAGGTGGTGGGATTAAAGCGAATAGATAAAGGCAAGAATCCATCAAAATCAACTCCTTGCAGAGAAGAATTATCTATCTCAGAATCATGAGTGAGATTAATTTTTGATTTTACTGGGGGATGTTGATGACTAAAAGGTAGATATTGAAGTTGTTTTTGGAGAAGAGTTTTAATCTGATCACGGTTTTTATAACTAGCAGATAAATTAGCTCCAGACTCATTTAACCAATTGTTAGCGACTTGATAGATACTAGGATCTTCTATCTTAGGTTTACTACTAATTTTTTCTCCTTTATTTTGAGGAACTTCATTAGCTGGGACTGTTGTTTTAGCTTTTTCTAATATTTGTTTGTATCCTGCTGAAGTTTCAATTGCATTGAAAGTAATATCTTCTCTGCCATTATTAAAAGCGCGAGAACCATCTGCCCATAAAATTACTTTTGGCAGTTCTTCAGGTGCTAAAACTTGACGGATAATAACATCAATAACTTGGGCTGTGGCTCCATTAATGCCAAAGTTAAATATATCAATGTTACGATGATTCTGGGCAACTAAAGCTTTAGAAAGGGCTACAGGATCAACGCCTCTCAGGGCGCGAGAAGAACCAATAATTAGGACATCTGGTGGGCGTTTTTTAGTGTTTAAACGCTGTTTATATAGAGCCATTTGTTCATCTAATTGCCTGGCATTAAAACTGGGCATTTGTGATCTAGCTGCTAATAAAATAGCTGTAGCTGTAGCTGTAGCTTTTAATGGCGCGGCTGGCAAATTTCCTGAAGGAGAATTGTTATTAATAAATCCAGAAGCATTAAAAGCAGATTCAGGATTATTAAGTAATTCAGTTGTTCCTGGTTGATTTAAAAATGATGTTTGCTGATTATTTTTTAATGGTAAAGATGCCTGAGCTTCTGAGGATAAGGGAGAAACAATATTATTAGTGGCTTTTGGCAAATTCTGAGCGGTACGCGTGACAATATAGCCTAACATTAAATCACTTTGCAGGGCAAGAAGTAATCCTAGTGCCAGCCAAATCATCCCACCGCCAATTCCTTGCTGATCAGGATTTTCGTCGGTTTCCTGATTAGATGGTGTAAATAATTGGCTGTTTAAAAGTAAATTTGTGATGAATTTATTTGTATTTGCCACCCAATTGTTTGCTATTTCTTTGGTAAAACTTTTTACTTTTTGATTTGTTAAATCGGGACGCAAAATTTCTTCACTATTATCACTGATCACTAGGGAATTTACATATTCTGATGTAGCAGCAAATTCTGGTGTTGCTTTGGGAACTAATCGAGAACGTTCTTCTAGGTCAACTCCATGATGCCATACAGGTTCTTTATCACCAGCACGACGACCATAAACACGGACACCAGTAATACCAGAAATTTTCAATTGGCGGATAAATTGAGTCACTTTACTAGAAACTTGATGACGGGTGGGACATACGGGAGCATCACACATAATGTGTAATAAGTCTTCTTTGCAAACTAGTAGTACCCGGATACCACCTGTTTTTAATCGCCAATCTAGGTCAGGATTGAGTAACCGCTCTAGTAAAAAAATAATTGCTGGCTGATCACCTGCACGGGCCAGATCCAAGGCAGATGATAATAAAGCAGCGTGCTGGGATGCTGGTAAAGATACCCAGTCTACCCAAATTGGTTGTTTGTCTGTTGTTTTTTGTCCGTATATGGCTGCTGAAGTAATGGCTTGAGGAGCAATAGTTTCTAGCAGGGGGACAATGGCCTGTAGTGCGGTTTCTTTATTTGGTGCGGGGGAAGTTTCCAAGGGATCAAAAGCTGGAGTACAGAATATGTGTAAGGTGGATTCTTTGAGAGAAGTTTGTAGTGCTATTTTGAAGCCTAATAATTCCTCAGTTAATATTCTAGCGATCGCTTGCACATCTCCCCAACGCGCCCACTCTTTTAACATCACCTCTGGCGGTGTCAAATCTATTCTTACCCGCCAATCTGGCTCTGTTTCCCCTCTAACTTGAGCAACAATAATGGCATCTTGATAACCAACAAGCTGCAAATATCTGAGCTTTTGAGCTATCGTTTCTGCCAATAATGATGGATCAGGGCTATAACTAGACTGACAAAATACCCAAAGACGATTAACAACCATTTGAGAGTTATTTTTTGCCGGAGAGGGTTGAGTTTTTACCTGTATTGCTATCCCTAAATGACTGAGATGTTCGCTTAAATAGCGAGCGATCGCATCTACATCTCCTTGATGTGCCAAACTTTCATTAGAGACAATTAGAGAGCCACCGACACTATCAGGTGTTTCTGTTTGTGCTAACAGTGACTGTTCTACCTGCTCTAAATGTCGCTCTAGTTGATTCAAGTACAACCGATGACACCATTTGGGATGTTGATCTCCTTGTTTTCGACCATAAATTAATACTTGGTATATTGAGGGTTGCTCATCATTTGTTAGGGTATTTACATCAGTTTGCTGTAGTGCTTGCAGTAATTCTAACAGGGTTTGCCAACGGTTTGGACATTCAACGCTTTCACAAAGAATATGTAGGTCATTACCTAGCAGTCTGACTTTTACCCCTAAGGTATTGGTACCTGTTGCTTGGCTTACCCATTGCACTAAGGATTTTTGACCATCAAGTAATACTGTTTTCATCATGCAGTGGAATTTAACAGCAAGGGTGTATTGGAGAATTTTGCCTGTACTTCTGAACTAAAATCATAGAATTGTCACATTTTGCCGTTTTTTTTAACAATTTTGTTACCTTCGCAGGTTGCAAAATTAACAAAGATGGTCTTATGGAAGAATTTAGGAATCAGGAGTCAGGAGGAAAAAAGCAGGAGGAAGAAGTAAGGGATATATAAAACATAACTAATGGCATGGGTGCTGTCAGATACAAAAACACTTTTAACCTTTTTCCATATTTCCTGCTATATCTTTCTACTGTTAACATTGATGTAATATACCGTAGACATAGCTCTTAATTGTGTACTAATTACCAAAAATTACAATGTCACCTGTAAACCAACAGTTATTTTCCCAATCTGGATTAAATTCGATTGCGTTCACTACTTCTTTGTCCTGCCTTTTACAAGTTGGTACAGTATCTATACTGGCACTACTCATGGCTCAAAAAGCTACGGCTGAGGCATTGATCAGCCTGGGTGAAGCAAGTGAAGAATTGTTTCGAGGCGATCGCTTACCAGTCCTCAATTTCCCAGATGATCATAAATTAGACCAGGATTAGAAAATCATACATAAAATCAAAGTGTATTTTCATTATGAATACCCAAAATATAACCCAACTACCGATTCCCTCGCACTTCAAACCCGCAAAAGTCGGCGAAATTTGGCGTGTACCTTACCAACAACGTGCCGCTGAAGCTGAAATATTTTCCAAACAACAAAACATCCCAGCAGTAGCTTTAGATAAAAACCGCATTTGTCTATTATTAATAGATGTCCAAAATACCTTTTGTATTCCTGATTTTGAATTATTCGTAGGTGGACAAACTGGAACTGGTGCAGTTGCAGATAATCAAAGACTGTGTGAATTCATTTATCGCAATTTAGGAGTAATTACCACAATTATTACCACACTAGATACTCATACAGCAATGCAAATCTTTCATCCTATATTCTGGGTAAATTCCCAAGGAGAACACCCGACACCAGCCGCAACTAATATTACAATCGCAGATATTGAAACAGGTATTTGGCAAGTTAACCCAGCCGTTGCTAATAGTCTAACTAATGGTGATTATGACTTATTAGCAAAACAGGCTTTTCATTATGTTCAACTACTTAGCCAAGATGGAAAATACCCATTGACAGTTTGGCCTTATCATTCTATGTTAGGGGGAATTGGTCATGCTTTGGTTTCATCAATAGAAGAAGCAATATTTTTTTATAGTATTGCTCGTCAAAGTCAAACCCAATTTGAATTAAAAGGGGAAAATCCCTTTACAGAAAATTATTCTATTTTACGTCCTGAAGTTTTAACAGGATTTGATAAACAGCCAATTGCCCAAAAAAACACAAGTTTAATCAAACAACTTTTAGAGTATGATGCGGTGATTATTGCTGGACAAGCCAAAAGTCATTGTGTCGCTTGGACAATTGATGATTTATTAACAGAAATTAAACAGGTAGATAGTACCCTCACAAAGAAAATTTATCTTTTAGAAGATTGCACTTCTCCTGTTGTTGTTCCTGGTGTGGTTGACTATACAGAACAGGCTAATAATGCGTTTGCTAGATTTGCAGATGCTGGAATGCACATTATTCAATCAACTGAAGAATTGGTAATTGGGTAATTTTCCTCCTTTCTTTCTTCCTCCTGACTCCTGAATCCTTACTTTAAAAACTCTTTTGGATCTTTAGCTTGCCAACCAAGGGGAGCATTAGAACGCATTTCAAAATGAAGGTGGGGTTGAGTGGAAGTTGGTTGTCCGCTAGTTCCAACTGCTCCTACAATATCGCCCTTATTGACTCGTTGACCGAGAGTAACTTTGATGCTGTCAAGTTGGGCGTAACGACTTTGTAAGCCGTCTGCGTGGTTAATAATGACTAATTTGCCATAACTACCCTGTTCCTTAGCAAATACGACAATTCCAGGGGCGATCGCGGCCACAGGAGTATTTACTGGTGCTAACAAATCTACGCCACTATGAAAAAAAACATCTCCTGTAATCGGGTGAATTTGCCAACCATAGGCTAATTCCGTACTCGTGGCATTGGGTAAAGGATAACCAGTAATATTTTCAGTCGGTGTAGTGGGAGTGGGTGTAGAAGATGAGGTGATCATTTGAGATTGAACAGTTACCCCTGGAAGTATCGGTAAAAAGACAAATTTAGGCTTTTTCTGACAACCATTAATTTCAAACACTGTATCTTGACGAATTTTATACTTGGATGCGATTTGTCGCCAGTTTTGATTGGGAGGGACTTCCACTATAATTCCATTGAAAGGAAGAATTTGTAGTTCTGTTCCCGGACTCACCACCCCATTCTTAATAGATGGATTAATACCAGTAATTGTTTCTGGTGCTAGATTATAGCGATTAGCTATAGTGGCTAGAGTTTCACCACGATTAACTTGATGATGTTGAATACGAGCTAAAACGGGAATAGGACATTTCCCTGAACTAGCGTTGACCCTTTGTGATTGTAGAAGTGTGGATAATAACCCCAAACTGCTAAATAAGCTCAAAAAACATAGTGAACGATAGAAAAATTTCATACAAATAAGTCCAGGAATCGCTAATTTTTAGATTTTAGTGGGGAATTGTTAAAGATAGGATAAAGTTTTTCCTCTATCTTTCTACTAACTATTTTGAGTAAATTCATGATGAAATCTCAAAACTAGATATGATCCCCGAATATGCTGACAAATTTCTGATATTTATATCTCAAATGATCTGTTCACTGAACGTTTATTTGACTACACTAAAGAAATAGGCTTTCATCTGTCCTTGAGCGCCATTATTGTTAATAATTATGAAGTTATCCTTGAAGCAACTGGCTGTTTATCTAGGTTTAGTGGTAATTGGCGGGGGTGGTGGTGTAGTTGCTAGTCGTTATTTTTGGACACACAATCTTTCATTTCAAGAGTTAAAAAATGTTGCAGTAACTTTACCTGCTGAGTCTGTTGTTCCCCAACCTGTCAATGGCATACTTAATACTCCTAGCAATGATAATATTAATTTTATCGCCACTGCTGTTGGTAAAGTTGGCCCTGCTGTGGTGCGAATTAATGCAGTTCGGAAAATATCAAATCCGATGACTGAAGCTTTTAAAAATCCCTTATTTCGTCATTTTTTCAAAGAAGATGAACGATTAATGCCCTCAGATAAAATTGAGCGGGGGACAGGTTCAGGATTTATTTTGACCGAAGATGGTAAGTTACTGACTAATGCTCATGTGGTAGAAGATACGGATACAGTTCAAGTTACCCTCAAAGATGGGCGAACTTTTGAAGGTAAGGTAGTAGGAATTGATACGGTGACAGATATAGCCGCAGTCAAAATTTCCGCCCATAACTTGCCGATAGTTAAGTTAGGTAATTCACAAGATTTAATTCCTGGACAATGGGCGATCGCTATTGGCAATCCTTTAGGCTTAGATAATACTGTCACTATTGGCATTATCAGTGCTACAGACAGAACTAGCGCTCAAGTAGGTGTTCCTAACAGACGAGTGAGTTTCATCCAAACAGATGCAGCTATTAACCCTGGCAATTCTGGCGGACCACTCTTAAATGCTCAAGGACAAGTTATTGGTGTAAATACGGCTATCCGTGCTGATGCTCAAGGACTCGGTTTTGCTATCCCCATTGAAACTGCTTTTCGTGTAGCCAATGATTTGTTTACCACGGGAGAAGTTGCTCATCCTTTTTTAGGAATTGAGATGGTAGACATTTCTGCAACCACAAAACAGCGTTTGAAAGAGGAAGATCAACTGAACATTCAGCCAGATGTGGGAATTGTGATTAGAAAAGTCCTAGAAAAATCACCAGCACAGACAGGAGGGTTACTCCCTGGTGACGTGATTCAAAAAATTAATGGTAAACAGGTCAAAATTACGGCTCAAGTCCAGAAGATAGTTGAATCGAGTACCGTTGGGGATATTCTTTCCATAGAAATCAACCGCAATGGTAAAACTCAAGTCTTTAAAGTTCGTTCTGGTAATTATCCCCAATGAATTAGGTTTGTTTCTGGAGTTTGATATTCGTAAAATTAAAAAACAGAACAGGAGACATCATGAAATTGATCTAGTTCGGACTATTCAAGAAGATGTAAGACGGGAAACCCGTTCTAATAGTCAAGCCTTGGCACGATTAGAAAGAACTGTCACTAATTTGGCAGACATTGCACGTTTGCACCAACAAAGCTTGAGGCAATCTGAAAGGCAATTCCAGGAATTTCAACGGAACAATGTTGAGTTTTGGCGAACCACAAATGCTGCTTTAGAACGAATTGACAGGATTTTTGACTATCTGTTAAAGCAGTCAGGTGGTCAAGATAAAATTTAGATAATAAACCTTAATACAGACGTGATCAATTGTGCCTGTATTAAAGTTGATTACTCATTGGATAAATGTTCCAATTGCATCCTCTGTTCCATTTGGCGGAGAAAATAACCTGTCATCATTGCCGATGCTAATAATCCCGCTAGATTATCCCGGTCTGTTGTAATTTGCACATGAAAATGCTCTGTCGGTATCACTCCCACTAGTCCTTGGACATTCTGGGAAATGATTTGTTTAATTTCGGGGCTGACAGCTTGGGCGACACGGGCTAAAACTTCAGGAGATTGATGCTGTAAATATTTAAGTAATTGATTGGGGTTTTCCCCAAAGTGATCATTCAGAAGTTGATTAGGGTGTTGCTGGGAGTCGTCATCTAAAAAGTCAGGATCAAACACCATTGGCGATTTATATTAGCTTAATTGCTAATTCTACTCTAAACCATATTGATAGACTAGCGCATTTTCTACAAAGAACAGGGAACTCTTAACTGGGAATAGTTTTTTAATTTTGACTTGTTTCCTGATACTTTTAACCGAGACATTCCCTGACATCTAAGATATCGTGAATGTCCAGTACAACATCACCAACTGAGCTGGTAAAGGTGGTATCCCACATTGCCTTGAGGAAAATCCCCACGGCTCCATTAAAATCTCGCGGTATTTCATAACCGCAATTAGGGCAAACAAAGTTCTTAGAACTACCAAGTTTTCTATGAACGTGTCCGCATTTCGTGCAAGTCTTCGATGTATATTCTTCAGTTATTCTCACTAATTTGGAACCGTAACGGTTACACAAATGTTCAAGAGTTTGAGAGAACTGATAGAATGCCCAAGTCATCATTGCCCTAGCTGTTTTGCTCCTTAGCTTCCGTTTCTTTTTAACAACCATTTGGGAAGTCTCAAAGGTAGGAAGTACAATCACATCATAGTTTTTGGCTAGATATGAACCGACTTGTTTATGGCACTCAGAGCGAAGGTTTTTAATCCTAGTTCTGAGTCTTTCCATCGCCAGTCTAAGTTTGGATCTAAGACGTTTGAATTTGTTTCCAACGCTTAAATCATGTTTTGATTTAAGCTTATCAAGGTGTGAGCAAAGTTTAGCTATTTTGTTGAAATCTCCATTCCCAAACTCTAAGAAATCGCTGCCATCAAAACCAGTCATAAAAGTTCTGATGCCGGGGTCAAGTGAAATTATTTTATTTGTAACACTTGCGGTCTGCTGCAATTCTACAGGGAAGTGAGCAAACCAGCGACCCTTGTTGTAGGTGAGTTCTGAAGACCCGTCAGTTAAAACACAAAAATCTTGTCCTCTAAATTCAGGACGCGGTAGATGTTTAGTTGTTGATACCATCCATCTACCATTTTTATATGCTGACGGGTCAAATTGAATGGTTAGTTTTTGGTCACGGATACTTCGGAACTTAGCAATCCTTAGTCCTGCTTGAGGATGCGGTTTTTTGTCTTTACCTTTATTAATTGTTTTGGGGTTTTTGGCTGTTTCTGACCATGCTTTATATGCTTCCATTGAAGCGTTGTCTAGTATTTTAGAAACATTCAAATCTAAACACCATTGAGGGATTAAACCAGAGGCTTTAAGCATGGTTCTAAACCCCATTTTTCCACCTTTTTTACCAACCTTACTAAAGCCTTGATTTTCGTTTAAGTAGGCAATGGAAATGTTGTAAACCTTGCGAACGGCAGCCACCCATTTTTTCCAAATAAACTCAAGTTCCTTTACTGGATACACTCGGTAACTCACTGTCTTCAGCAACTTGTTTTTTGTACTTTCTGAGTCCGTACAATCGGCAACTGAAGACATGGATAATGGCAAGGATATCTTCAACCATTTCGCGTTCTGGGCTGAGGTTCGCTTGGTCGAGAACCAATATTTGAGTTTGCTGCCTAGCACAGAGCCATGAGATAAGATCGAATCCAAAGCGACAAAGCCGATCTTTGTGGGCAATGACAACAAGCCTGCAAGTGTTGCTGAGAACTCTGTCCAGTAAGGATTGAAGACCTTTTCGCTTGAAGTTGAGTCCGCTGCCGATGTCAGTGATGATTTCTGCGCCAGGGTAACGAGACTGGAGAAACTGAACTTGTTGCTCAAGGTCGTTTTTCTGACTGCGGCTTGAAACTCTGGCATATAGAATAGTGGCTCGTTCATCTGGCGGATTGCCGTGTCGAACAGGGATAATTGAATCGAGGTTATATCTTCTTTGTCCACCTTGGGTAAAGATGCCTTCGATTTTCCCGTCTTCAAGCCACCTTTCAAGTGTTTTGGTGCTGACTCCCAATCTGGTAGCAGCGACTCTTGGAGGTACATAATTTACTGTCATCTGATAGAACTAAGTTTGTTGCTTGTCCTATCATACCACGAATGTCTGGCTATGTCTAGTATGTCATGGTAAGTTACGTCCTATCTCTAACTCCTCTGCCTCCAATCCCTCTAATTCCAGTTCTAATTGTTGTTCCTTTTCTGGAATTGCCAAAATTTTGGGTAGTTGTTCGATTTGGAAATACTGATGAAATTTTGGTGTTATTTGTAGGGCAAAGGAGCGAGAATCAATTTCTCGACGTTTGCGGATAAAACCAGATTCTACTAATTCTTGAACGTGCTGATAAGCTCCTGAACCCCGTAAATTAATCAATTCGCTTTGTAATATGGGATTATGGAGGGCGATCGCTGCTAATGTCCGTAAAGCCCCCACACCGAATTCTACGGGGATCAAAGCTTGGACTAAATCATGAAAATCTGACCGTAGTTGTAAACTATAGCCATTTTCAGTTTCTACAACTTCTAAAGCAGTATCTCTACGGGCATAATTCTCAATTAGTTCGATAACTCCTTCTTCTGCGGTGAAGCGATCGCACTTCGCATATTCAGCAATTTCACTGATAGATAAGGGTTTACCCTTCAAATAAAGAATCGCTTCTATTTTGCCAACTATAGGTATATTCTTGGTCATTAGTTAGTGGTCAGTGGTCATTATGTATCATGTTCCCTAGCTATTCTCTATAACTAAGGATAAATTCTGCGATCGCTAAATCTTGAGGAGTAGTAATTTTTAAATTAGTTTCTTCTCCGGGAACTATTCTCACTTCCATACCGCATTTTTCAAACAAAGCCGCATCATCAGTTACTTCCCAACCTTGATGAACACCTTCAGCATGGCACTGTTTTAACAATTTTACATCAAACCCTTGGGGGGTTTGGGCAGCCCAAAGGTGTTTACGCTCTGGTGTACTTTTAATTATGCCATTTTCATCAACAACTTTAATTGTATCTTTAACAGATACAGCCGCAATTAAACCAGAACAATTCAGAATTGCCTCTGAACAAGCATTAAATAAATTTGGTGTTGCCAAACAACGAGCGCCATCATGTATTAATACTTGCACTGCACTAATTGGCAATGCTTGTAGACCATTATAAACTGACTCTTGACGGGTAGAACCACCAGGAATTAATTCTATTGTTTTTTTCAGCTTTAAGTCAGCGATAATAGTCTTGAAGTCATCCCAATCTGGAGGTTGAGAAACAATTCCTATCCAAGTAATAGAACTTGCAGCTTCTGCTGCTAACAAAGTCCAGGCAATCAAAGGTTTTGAACGTACCTGTAATAAAAGTTTATTACGATCAGCACCCATTCTTTTGCCACTTCCGGCTGCGGGAATTAGTAAATGCACAACTTTTCCTTAATCTTTAATCTTTAACTAAATAAATTCAAAATTCAAAAACTCTTGATGGCTAAACTCCTAAACTCCTGACTAATAATTCTCAATACCGATATTCTCCTAAAATATAAAACAATAAGCGTTAATAAATATTATGCGTGTAGTAGCCCTTGTACCTGGTTCAATTGATAACCAAATTCTTTTTTTTGCCACCCTTGATGATCTTAAGCGTTATTATCCCCACGCGCAGATAGATGTCATTGTAGAACCTCGGTCAAAAGCTGCTTACCGAGTCAGCAAGTCAGTTCATGATGTATTAACCTTTGATTACAAAGATCGGAATAGTCTAGCTGATTGGGGTAATTTAGTCGGCATGATCCGTGATCGTGAGTATGATGTCGCTCTTATTGTCGGACAAAGTTGGTTAGTAGGTTTACTAATGTGGTTAACAGGTATTCCCACACGCATTGGCTACCAAGGGACAGGATCAGTTTTTCTTACTAATCCCATTACACCTAACTTATCCCAATATGTAGCAAAGATGTACCATGACTTACTCAAACCTTTAAAGATTAATACTCCTTGTCCAGCATTAACCGTAAATGTGCCTAAAGTAGATATTGAATGGGCGCAAGGAGAACAAAAACGTTTAGGAGTAAATGAAACAGGTTTTATTCTCATCAATGCTGGGGGAACTACAATAGACACAACCTATCCTGTAGAAAATTGGCAACAAATCATTGCAGTTTGTCAAGAAAAACAACCAGATTTACCTGTTGTTGTCATTAAAGAAGGCAACAATGAGCCTTTTGTGCAATCGCTTTTAGAACATTGTCACAATATTAAAGTTACCTCTCCCGATGATATTGGCAAATTAACCGCTATCATTGGTGGCGCTAGTTTGATGTTGTCTGTAGAAAATAGTCTTCTGCAACTGGGTATAGCAGTAGAAACATATACAATTACTTTGCTAAGTTCTACGGATGCAGAAAAATTATTACCTACAAGCGAGAAAGTCTTAGCTATTACTTCACCAAATGGAAAGTTAGCGGACATTTTACCCCAAACAGTCTTAGCAAAAATTTGGGGAGGCTGAGTATTAATTTTGGATTTTGGATTTTGGATTTTAGATTGTTAGATTCAAAATCCAAAATCATCAAAGAACCTTCAGCTGTATTATCTTTCTGTTCCGGTGTTCCCTTACAAATTGGTTTTTTCAATCATTTCAAAGAAAGCATCATCCAATTCATAACCCAGAATTTGCGCCAAAGATTTAAGTCGAGACGGACTAGCAATATTTTGTCTTTGTAGCCAATCACTTAAAACAAAAATTTTGTGCATCAAAAATATCTCTAAAGCTTCGGGGTTGTACTGAATACCTTCTTTAGCACTAAACTGATGAGGTACTAACATCGCTGCGTACCTAGCTAATTCTCCCGCCTTCCAGTCTAGTAAAAATGGCAACCAGGGATACTTAGCATCAAGACGCACAAACCACAGTCTTACCTCTGGAATTTCCGATAGTTCCCGCGGGTCATTTGCTTCCAGTTCATAATTAATTTCTAGACGTAGTTGCTGTTCATGGGAAGAAATGCTTCCTGCTTGCAGCAGTGGTTCAATCACCGTTAGGGCGGGTGACACATCTAAACTATCAATAAAGTTATTGTTGAGGGTGATTGTGATTGTCATGGATTGATAGCTACTTACTTACTCAACAGTGTTGAGAATCCACAGTAGCAGTTTTTTAACCCCTTTAGGTAGACATTTAGAGGATTTTTAAGATAAAGTTGTTATGAGTTTGTTTTAGATTAAGAATGTTATGAGTTAGCAAACAGGCAAAAAGCAAAAGTTTTCTTTAATTTTGCACAAGCAAGTCCTGTCATGAGGATATTTTGAATTGAGTTGTCCCCAATTTCTAAAATTCACAAATAGCAAATATGTACAAGCAAGCGAGTTCTCCTAAACCTATTCGTTCGTTACAAGATGCTTTGGATAGGTGTCAAATATTGGGAATGCGTGTCAGTCGTCAACGGCGTTTTGTATTGGAGTTACTTTGGCAAGTAAGGGAACATCTTTCTGCTAGGGAGATTTATGATCGACTTAATAAAGAAGGTAAGGAAATCGGACATACTTCTGTATATCAAAATCTAGAAGCTTTATCAAGCCAAAGTATTATAGAGTGTATTGAACATGGTGATGGGCGATTATATGGAAATAACAGTGATTCCCATAGTCATGTTAACTGTATGGATACAAATCAAATTTTAGATGTGCATATAGAATTACCTGAAGAGTTGTTACGTCAAGTAGAAGCACAAACAGGGATAAAGATTTCTGAATATACTATTAACTTTTATGGTTATCGTCAGGAAGTAAGTGTAATTGATTAGGAATTCAAAATTTTAAATAGCCTAAAACATCAGAAATCTACTATTCTGTAAAAATGAGCGATCGCCTTTTACAATTTTTATTAATTGACCCAGATCCAATTTTCCGGTTAGGACTAAAGGTAACACTGGAAACTATTCCTAACTTACAAGTAATAGCGGACGTTTCCACAAATGCTGCTGCTTTACAGGTTTTAGCGGAAATAAATTCTCGGCAAATTAAATTAATTATTTCAGAATTAGATCATGAGCAGCTAGATTTACAATTCTGTAAACAACTAAAAGCTTTATATCCCCACATACCTGTATTACTTCTAAGTTCCCAACCTCAACCAGAATTGCTCATTGCTGCAAAAGCGATAGGAATAAATGGTTATTGTCCTAAAGGTATATCAATCTCCCAATTAGTCCCCATTATTCAAGAAGTAGCTAATGGTGGTTATTATTGGTTCACAGATCCAGTAATTATTAATTCTCCATTACCATTTGTCAAGTTGCGAAATAATTTACAAAATTCAGGAATTAACAATATTAATCAAGCTCTTTCTCAAGTCACAGAACAATTAAAATCACCGGAAATAACCCTATTAAATAAAGTAATTTTAGCAGGACAACGACGGGAACTTTTAGCGGCTCGCTGGGTTGTTAATCACTTATTAACAACTGAGGAAGAAAGACAAAAATTACCACAAAAAATACTTAGTAATCACGTAGTTTTCAAATCAGATTCACAACCATTGATCAATATACCACCTGTAGTGAGTTCTCAAAAACTACAATCGGAATTATTGACATTATGTTTAAGTAAACTGCAATTTCCTTTAAATAATATTACTAATACACCTTTGGAAATTGATATTCTTCGAGAAGATAAAAAGCGGGAGTTGCTTTATATTATTCTGCAAAAATTTTCTAAGCAATTAGATGAAATTCATGCTTTTAATTTTGATAAAAATCAACTATTTAATTTAAAAGATAAAATTTTAATAGACTTATGGCAATTTACGATTATAGATTTTTTTGGTAATTACTCCCAGATTACTTTAGAAAAACAAGAGATAAATATAGTTAAGTTCCTATTAGATAAAACCACAGATTTACAGACAGAAATAATCAAGAAAGTTCCGCTATTTTTTGAATTGTTATCTTATTTGCTATTATTCACAGATTTATATACTGATAACGTCTCTTACCCTGCTGGTAGTCAAGAAGCTAAATCTCAGGCATTAATAATTTTAGAAAATTTATTTATTCATATTGCTAATACTGTAATTCAACCTTTATTAAATTATTTAGCAGATATAGAAACCATTAAACAAAATTTTTATGATCGGCAGATGATTTCTACTAGAGAAATTGAGAAGTTTAGAAATAACTTATCTTGGAAATATCAATTGCATCAATATATAACTGAAGCGCAAACAATTTTTGAAAGTCGCTATGAATTATTTATTTTTTCCCCTCGTGGAATTGCGAAGATATCAATTTATTCTCCTCGCAATCAAGAATTAGCTCAACTTTCTGGTATTCCTCTAGGGGTAACATTAATATTAGAATTTCGGGATGCCATTTCCCCACGCATACAATCATTAGTAGGATTTTTAGGAACTGGAATTGTTTTTGTGCTTACTCAAGTAATTGGTAAAGGTTTAGGTTTGGTTGGTAGAGGTATTTTACAAGGAATTGGTAGCGTCTCTTTAGCAGAAAAAGGACAACGTAAGAATAGGTGAGTAGGTGAACAGAAAAATTTAAAGGTATGTGACGAAATGTAAATTCAATAAATGTCTTGCAAATAGGTTGTTTCACGGTTGTTACAAAACTAAATATATATCGTTTTTATTATGTCTACTTACTTAATTGCTAATTAGGGTTTGCTGATAGGGTAGGTATCCATTTAAGAGGGTGTTTGAAAAGTATTATATGAAATCCATAATCTCCAAAAACCTAACCCCCTTCCCTACAAGGGAATGGGGGTTTTAAAGCCTCTCCCCTACTAGGGGAGAGGTTTGGAGAGGGGGTCTATTTATTTATTTACACATTAAAAACTTTTAAAACATCCTCTAAGATCAAAAAAAATACACATCTTCGTATATAATCATAGAGTTAGTTTATACACCCCTTTCTTTTTGATCAAGGCACTCTCTATGAAGAACTTAATTAAAGTTTTGGTTTTGGCTTTAGCTTTTGCTGCTCCTATTGCTATTTCTGCACCTGGAGTTCAGGCTAAGACTGCTCAGACTCAATCTGATGTTAAAAAACCTACAACTAAACCTACAACTAAACCTACAGGTAAACCCACAGTTAAGCCCACAGGTAAACCCACAGTTAAACCCACAGGTAAACCTACAGTTAAGCCCACAGGTAAACCCACAGTTAAGCCCACAGGTAAACCCGTGGGTAAACCAAATTAGAAATTATCGACAACAGTACTCAGTAATTATTCTGAGAAAAAATGTAAGCGATAAAATAACGATTACGGTTTAAAAGATTACATAATCTGTGTGAACCGTAATCTTTTTTTGCTATTTATATTGATTATCAGTCTAGATCGCGTCACAATAATAGTTAAAATGCCGTAATTTATCTTTACAATGTCCCTCTCCCAACTGAATCCCCCCCTTTCCTCTCCCCACACTCCCACAGAAAACTACTGGGGATATGATTATGATTTAGTCATAGTCGGTGGTGGAATTGTCGGCTTAACCCTAGCAGCAGCTTTAAAAGACTCCGGGTTAAGCATCCTTCTCATTGAGGCTAGAGTTGCATCAGCCGCAGCAGCTAAAGGACAAGCTTATGCTGTACATATGTTATCAGCACAAATTTTTCAAGGCATTGGTTTATGGGAAAAAATTCTCCCCAATGTTGCCAAATATAATCAAGTTTGTCTCTCTGATGCTGATTATCCCGGTGTAGTCAATTTCCAAACTGCTGATTTAGGTACATCAGAGTTAGGTTTTGTAGCAGAACATTATGCACTGTTAGAACCTTTACAAGAATTTGTTCGCAACTGTGCAAATGTAACTATTTTGTGTCCTGCGGAAGTAGTTAGTACACAAAATGATAGAGATATAGTTACTATTAATATGAAAATTGCTGATGAAAATCGGATAATTCGCAGTAAATTATTAGTAGCTGCCGATGGTTCAAAATCTCCAATTCGTCAGGCTGCGGGTATTAAAACTAAAGGTTGGAAATATTGGCAATCATGTATTGTAGCTTTTGTCAAACCGGAGAAATCCCACAATAACACCGCTTATGAAAAGTTTTGGTCAAGTGGTCCCTTTGCAATTTTACCTTTACCTGGAAACCGTTGTCGCATTGTTTGGACTGCACCCCATGAAGAAGCAAAAGCTTTATGTGCATTAAATGATCAGGAGTTTTTAGCAGAACTGACTAAACGCTATGGTCAGCAAATGGGGAAATTAGAATTATTAGGAGACAGGTTTGTTTTTCAGGTACAGTTAATGCAGAGCGATCGCTATGTTCTCCCTAGATTAGCATTAATTGGTGATGCCGCCCATAATTGTCATCCCGTCGGTGGACAAGGTTTAAATTTGGGGATTCGTGACGCAGCAGCATTAGCAGAAATTATCCAAACAGCACATAAATATCGTCAAGATATTGGGAATATTTCCATTCTCAAGCAATATGAACGCTGGAGAAAAAAAGAAAATCTAGCAATTTTAGGTTTCACCGATTTATTAGATCGAGTTTTTTCTAATAACTTCTTACCCGTTGTCATAATTCGCCGTTTGGGTTTATGGATAATGCAACGAGTTCCCATAGTTAAAATATTCGCCTTGAAATTAATGATTGGATTAAAGGGAAAAACTCCTGCACTAGCCAAACGGTGAAATCATCAAAATTAATATATTGTAGGGTGTGTCAGATTCGATAAATAAGTAAAAGTAAATATATTTTTGACACCTGACGCACCTTAACAACTTTAGGTTACAACAAAATAATATTGAAGGCAAAATTCTCAAATTAAAAACAATAACTTGGAACAATGAATATATTTTGAGTTGGCGCTTAGAAAAGCAAGATATTACTAATTCGATTACAAATAACGGTACTCATTATGGAGTCGAAGTTTTGGGTAAAGTTTTCGATAATCTCTCAGTCGAGGGAATGACGCGAGAAGATTGGCTAAATGATTTTGATTGTCTTAGTCTCTATAAAGTGTAATTGGTGTTTTGTCCATTAAGTGGCTTTTTAGTCTTTAATTTTTGTATTAAATGGCATAATATGGATTATATAATAATTTTTAATTACGCAAACTTTTAATCATCCCCAGCAAGATTAAAATAGCTGCTAAAAATAGTGCTAGATTCCGCAATATATCAATATTACTATGTTTAACTGCAATCGCTATTAATGCCCAAACCGTAACACCAGTATAGGCAATATCTTTGTACCTAATCACAATCACAGTCGCAATTATTGTCGCTACCACTAACAGAATAATAGTCCATATCTGACTATTAATCCCCCAACCATTCCAACCATGAAAATACAGCGCACAAGCCACATTCACTACAGTTGCGACAGTAATCCAACTCAGATAAATACTAACAGGATTATGTAAACATAATTTTTTAGTTCGAGATACACGCTTCTTCCCAATGCCTACAACATGATAAATTATCATTAGTGGGATTAAAATACCAAACATTGCCACTACAGAAAGGGCAAAAAGTCTAGATAAAAATAAATATACCCAAATACTTTGGAAGACAGAAGCAATAACTAACAAATAGCCTGTTTTACGTAAATCTTCATCCTGTTTTTGATTAGGTAAAAATTGATAAATTGCTAAAACGAATAAACCTAAATAAATCAGTCCCCACACTGCAAAAGCATAGTTAGCAGGGATGAATAATACGTCTTTAAATAAACTGTTAGAAATTGCCCCTATATTAAGTCCATTCAGGGGAAAGATATTTGATGCCACATTCACCACAAAAGCACTAACAATAGCGACTAAAGTTATCAGTTGGCGAATAAAATCGTGGTAATTTTGAGAATGAGATTGCTGCATAGATACTTACCAAGTTGGGTCACTAAAAAGATGGATTATTAATTTATCTTTTCCCGGTGGAACTGCGGTAATACAAGCCCGGATAACTTCTCCATCATCTAATTCTACCGTACAAGCGTGACAAGTCCCCATCAGACAGCCCGTAGGAATAGATACTCCAGCCCGTTCCGCGACATCTAACAACGGTTCTCCTACTTCGGCATTAACAGTAATATTATCTGGTAAAAAATTAATTTGCATAACACTATAAGACCTTCAATTCTGTTACCTGTTCCCTGTTCCCTGTCACCTGTCATAATCACACAGAACCTGATAACTTTGCTCTCGATAGGCATCGTTTCTGGTTATCTTGGGATTATATCGTAGATAATCTTTTAATATATTGCAATTACTTTTCAGTAAACTTTCTAATTTAATATCTGACAACTTCCGTAAAATTACATGACCTTGACCACTACCAGCAGCTAATATTTTACCATCTGGGCTAAAACTAACACTGCTTAACTCTTCTGTATCACCTTTTAAAACCATCAGTAAAACACCTTCTTGATTCCACAGCCTGATTTTATTATCACTGCTGACTGCCAAAGTTTTACCATCTGGACTAAAGTTAACACTAATAAAACCATCACCATATCCCATTAGCGTTTGCTTTAATTGACCATTTTCATCCCAAATTTTGACGGTACTATCCAGACTAACGGAAGCTAACATTTTACCATTAGGTGACCATGCTACACCATTTACCCTGCGAGTATGACCAGTTAAATTTTTGATCATTTCGCCATTACTTGTCCATAGTTTCACAAATTTATCATCACTAGCGGAGGCTAAAAATTTACCATTAGGACTAAAACTCACCCAATTAACAGCATCAGTATGACCATTTAAGGTTTTCAATAATTGACCATTTCGATTCCATAATTTGATGGTTTTATCTTTACTAGCAGAAGCGATAATTTTACCATCAGGCGACCACGCTACAGCTAAAACTGTATCATTATGTCCATTTAAAGTTTTCAATAATTGACCTTCCCGATTCCATAATTTGACTGTTTTATCCTTACTAGCAGAAGCAATAATTTTACCATCAGGCGACCATGCTACACCCCAAACTTGATCATTATGACCATTTAAGGTTTTTAGTAATTTACCTTCTTGATTCCAGATTTTTATAGTTGTATCTCGACTAGCATCGGCAATAGTATTGCTATCAGGACTAAAACTAATACTTGTTACCCAATGATCATTAGCTTGAGGATTAGTTAGAATTAGACTATCCCACCGCCACAAAATAATAGTTTTATCTCTACCAGCAGATGCTAAAGTCAATCCATCAGGACTGAAATTAACATTATATACCCAACTATTATGTCCTCGGAGAGTTCCAAGTAAATTACCATCAAGACTCCAAATTTTAACGGTTTCGTCCATACTAGCAGATGCTAAAGTGTGACCATCACGGCTAAAATTAACACCGAGAACACCGCCACTGTGTCCAGAAAGAGTTTTGAGCAATTGACCTTCCCGACTCCATAATTTGATTTTTTTATCTAAACTTGCAGAAGCAATAATTTTACTATCACGTGACCAAGCTATAGCAACAACAGCATCTTCATGGGCTAGTAAAGTTTTTAATAATTGACCTTCTCGACTCCACAATTTTATGGTTTTATCTGCACTGCTAGAAGCAAGAATTTTACCATCACTAGACCAAGCTACAGCTAAAACAGCATCTTTATGGCCTTCTAAAGTTTTTAGTAGCTTACCTTCTTTAGTCCACAATTTTATGGTTTGATCGGTACTTGCAGATGCGATAATTTGACCATCAGGATCAAAACTAACACTATTGACTACAGATGTATGACTTAGTAAAGTTTTTAGTAGTTTGCCTTCTCGACTCCACAGTTTAATTGTTTTGTCTTGACTAGCGGAAACTAGCATTTGACTATCAGGACTAAAACTAACACTATTTACTACATCTTCATGGCCTGATAAAGTTTTTACTAAAATCCCATTAGGATTCCAAAGGTTAATTGTGGTATCTGCACTAGCTGAAGCTATTAAAGATTTATCTGCACTAAATACCACCATTCTCACTCCCGATAAATGACCTTCTAATCGGTTACGTTCTTTGACTCCATAAACCGCTTGATACAGTGCAGTTAAAACTTTTTCTTGAGTAAAAGAATTTATCCATAGAGTTTTTTTTAATTTTTTTCCTGCTTTTAAACTTTCCTTCAGAGCATCAGTACCTTTTTGAGAAGCAAATAAAGCCTCACTGGATGCACTTAGGGTTTGCATTTCACTATCTGTGGACGTAATTACAGAAGTAGTTAAGCCAAACATAGCAATAATAGAAGCTATTAAAGCTATTTTCAGGGCAATATTTAATCTAATAGCACTCAATCGTTGTTTTTCTTGGCTATCAGCTAATTTTGCAGTCAACTCTTTTTCTTTTAATTCTGCTTGCAAGTGTTCAATTTGGATTTGACTTTCTTCTTCTCGCTTGCGTAATTCTCTTAATTCTGTCAGTAAATTATCTCCTTGTTGGTGGTGAGGATGTTCTGAACTAACGCCGTTTTGGGTTTTTCTTAATTCACTTTTGAGACGTGCAATTTCTTGATGACTATTTCTAACTTTATGCCGTAATGTATTAATTTGTATTTGTAATCCAGATTCCTGTTGTTGGAGAGAACGAATTAAACTAACTAAATAATCATGAATTAATTGATAGCGTTCGGGAACATTGGGAAATATGACAACTAACCCTGAGCGAATCAAAATATCTAAAATCAATTCTAATTTACTAGAATCTTCTAATTCAGAAAGTTCTAAAGTTAATTCTGCACGAGTTTTGAAAAGTCTTTTATTATTATCATCGGTTAATAAGTATAAAACTAGAAGAGCAGCCCGTTCATTTTCTTGTCCACATTCTTTAATTAATTCTTTAATATATGTTTGAATTAATTGATTGGGACGATAGGGTTGATACTGTGCCAGAGTAGTAATATATTTATCTTGTAATTGTGTTCCCGCTAATTGTAATTCTATCGGGCGAACTTCGCCAAGTTCTGAAGACAAATCAGCAACTAAAGCATCAATTAGATCTGGTTCTAATTTGAGTTGTGATTGGTAATGTGAACGTTCAGTTAATTTTTGAATAATTTGTCTAGCATTTTCAGGAGAAAAGTTATTAAGTTGACAGCGAATGCTTTTATCAAGAATATTATTATTAATTGCTTCAATTGATGAAAGATATTTAAAATCTAGTAGGCGATGTAAATAATCTTCCCGCAAAGTTAAAATAACTTTAACGAAAGATACACCTAAACAAGCACTAATAAATTGATCAAACGCCTGTTTTTCATGAATATCTGTATAACCAAAGAAAAATTCTTCAAATTGGTCAAAAATTAAAACTGTAATTAAATGATTATTTGCATTTTCTCGTAATTGTTGCAAAATGCTATTAATAGTTGTGGGTGTAGAAACATCAGATAGCAATTCTGTTTCCATAGTTGATGTTTTCCGCAGTTCCCACATAGCTTTGGTAAAAGCTTTCCCTAATTCTCCTAACCAATCTGTGTATATTTGTAGGACAACTGGTACAGCGATTTGATCACCAATAGCCCGGTTTTGCAGTGCGGGAACTAAGCCAGCAGTAACGGTAGAACTTTTACCAACCCCTGACTGTCCATGAATAACTATGAGTTTCTGGTCAGCCCGACTAATTCTGCCAATTAAATTCTTAATATCATATTCTCTACCAGAGGCAGCAATTTCCAAAGCTATACTACTATTGCCAAATGTAGATATTAAAGCGGGATTAGTAACTTGCCTTTGTGGTTGTAATCGTCCAGCGCCAATAAATGGGACAAAACCATATTGTTGTTCTACAGAACGGAGTTTTTGTTTAATAATATAGGCTTGAAGATACTGTCCTATTTGAAAGTATAATAATCTGAGATTTTGCAATAAGCGGATATAACGATGGGCATCATATTGATGTTCACTGCTTTCTAGTGCTAATGATAGTTGTTGCGAGGCTATATCTATATATTCTCTTGCTACTGTTATTTGTCCTAGATGGTTGAGTGCTTTTGCTAAGGTTAACAAAGAAATTTGTTCTAATAGTAGAGGAAATAAATAATTATCTGATTCTTGGTGATTTTTTGCTTCTTCTAGTTTTCGTAATGATATATGTCCAAAAATACTAGCTTGCATCCAGTGTGAATTATGTACAGCTACCTGTGCTAAAAAACCATAATCACTAGCTAATTGGATTTTACTACCATATATTTTATGTAATTCTAGGGATTTTTGAGCGACAACTTGTAATTCTGTCCAGGATTTTAAATTATATAAAACTTCCGATAATTGCCCAATAAATTCCGATACTAACTTTGGACATCCAGTAATCTCTAAAGTTTGTAAACATTGCTGAAAATATGTTTTAGCTGATTGCCAATACCTCTCACTTGCTTTTTTATCTTGTTCGGAAATACGACAACAACATAGTCCTGTATACAGTAATAAAACTGCTTTTTTTAACCGATAATTACGGTCAGCATCAGAAGGATTTATTTCTCCATTAATTGGATGTTCTATATCACCTAATTCTTCTTGCTGATGCCAAAAAATTAAAGCTTTCTGAAAATGATTTAAAGCATCATTAATGCGATTGTTTACATAATCATCTATGCCAAAAATAAACTCTAAATTAGCATTTAATTCTGCTGCTATTCTCATTCCCTGGTTATGCAATTCCTTAATTGCATAATGAAGTTGGTCGCTACTTACCCATATTTGTTCTAAGGTAAGATAATTACCTCGATTATAATTGCTTTGTAAAACTCTAGTAAATAAATTGTCAGTTTCCTGTTGGAGAAATTCTAGCAATCCGCCAGAAGTCATTTCAAATCTAATTGGTGTGGCTGCCCAACTAGCAAAATCTGGAGCTAATCGCACAATCTTTTGTAAAACTTCATCATTTACCCAAAAAATTATGGGGATTTGATAGCGTTTACGAAATTCATCTCGGACTTGATTAATGGAACGGAGGAGATCATCTATGCCATAAACTGACTCAAACCCCATAATCATTAATCCAGCAGATTGGTTAATGGTAAGTTGTGATTGAATTGTTGTATATAAACTTGTAGTATTTTTGGCTAAAGTAATACTTTGAATGCTCTCATTCCCACAACCATTAACGGCTAGTTGTTGCAGTATTATCTCACGCAAAAATTCATAGTTACAGCAGAGCAAAATAACTGAAAACTGATTTTTGGAAAAGGTAATTGCTCTTTCTAAACTACGCAAAGACTGTTCATTAGCAGCGATTAGATTCTCTGCTTGCTGTCTTTTAACCATAATTTAAATTTTTCGATTTCTGCTAAAACTGGGTTAAGTGAAAACCAAACACCCTGATGATCACGATATTCAAATACGAATAAACTCCGTAATAAAATATCATACTCTACATTGCCTCTAACTCGTTGATCTTGGATTACCTGCAAGATTAATTCACTTTCATCCATATCAATGGCATTAGCCCGATAATCTCGTTGTCTTTGGATGACTAATTCTACACATTTGCGATCAAAAGGTGGATCTTGTTCTCGTAAACAATCAAATAGTAATCCTAATAGGTCGCGGACATGACCACCACTAATTAGACACAAACGATCTAGCGTTTCTAGATGATCAAATAATTGGGTAACTAAATTTAAACGCTCTGTTGGTGATATGAGAGGAAAGGCTCTTGCTAATACCATTTGTCGCATTAATCCCAGTCCTTTGGGATTAATTTCTCCAGAACGTTGTCGCACAGGAATCATTGGTAATACTTTCGGTGCGACTCCACCCCCTAAACGATGTTGTAGTTCGGCACTATCGTTAGAAAATGTCAAAGCTAGAGGAATTGTGTAAACTATGTGGCAATTCAGTTTTCGTAGTTGTTCTCCTCGATCAATGAATAAGTATTCTGGTAGCGATCGCCCAGAAGGTAAGGGACGAGTTGCTACCCTATCCAAGTTATCAACAATAACGACTAAACCCTGTTTACCCCTAGCTTTTAGTTCTAGATTGGCACGATCTAATAGTTCTGTATTAATTGATTGTAAGATATTTTCTGTGCGCGGTTCTAGATAGTCTCTTAATCGTCTGCGTAACTGTGGACTTTCTTTTGTTTTGGCAGTAATTTTGGCAATACCTACAGATAATTCCACTTCCACGCCCAAGTCCATTGGAGTTTGCAAAAAATCTACCAACTCGCTAAATAATTTGCTAAAGTAACTCGGTTGAACACGCAGTTGCATCGCTTCTAAGTTTTCACTGACCAAACCAGCGATCGCTAATAGAATATCTGTAACATCTATATCCACCATTTCTAACACATGGGTAGATTCAAAATAGACAACATGAAAATTCTCTGCTTCCAACTCCGCTTTGAGTCTTAACAGTTCCGTAGATTTTCCACAGCCCAAATGTCCGGTAAATAACTGACAAGTTGGCATAGTTGGGGAAATTTTGGTAATAGTCCGCAGCAAGGCTTCAATAATTTTCCCACCACGCACTGAAGTAAAATCAATATAATACCTCCGGTCGCCTATATCCTCAATCATCAACGGACGGGAAGGATTACAGGCTTGGTAAAATCTTTCTAAGTTAAGAAGCATAAACAATTCAATTCACGCTGTAATGGTAATGACATAATCTGTCATAATCTCTTTTACAGTCGAAAATGAAAGTTATCCGCAATATCTGGGTATAGAAACACAACTAATCTTATCTTTTTTTCTCACAAACTTAGCCAACGCAGCTAACACAAACATTTAGCCACGTCAATAGTTCTCCTGGTGATATAGATAACATGATCAAAAAAAGTAGTAGCCCCTGATAAGCATAGATAACATTTGGATAACTCCTCCACAGAAGCCACCCTATATATAGGACTCCTATCTGATTCATAATAGCTTGACTGTAGGGTGGGCAATGCCCGCCTTATTATGCAGGTTTTGGTAGCCATTACCCACACACACTAATAACTATTTTATAGCTACGCCACGCAAGCTATCAGAAATCATTGAGGATTGCTATACAATACAATACAATATTGAAAATTGAGAAAAAAACCTCATCAGCTAATTACTTAGCTTCAATTGCAATTATTACTTTGCAATCAAAGAATATTAATCCTTGCAGTCACCTTTACGAATGCAATCTCCTGATTGCTCATCTCTAGCAGACATCACAACCACTAACTGTGATTGAGTATTCTTTTCGATTCCTACTTCCGTACTTCCTCTGGACAGCTTATTCCCTGCAAAACAAGCACTGGAATTGTACAGATAGACTGACAATACCATTAGTCCTATACCAATTGTTCTTTTCATATTAAAATTTACTTCAGACTGCTATTGCGTAATCAGCAACATCATCTTGAGCAATTGTGAAAACTTATTAATCTACTAATAGTTCTAAAAATTGCCAGAAAAAATCTGTCTGTAGTCTCAAATCAGACACTACAAATCATGCAACTTTAAGGCGCATTAGTCTATCCCTGTTTATTCAGTGCGGAAGATTTTTACTGAGTTTTACCCCCGGTACATCTTTGATTTATCCCCAACCAAGACAAACAAGTAGTTGTTTTCATTTATTCACAGATCAAAATTAGATCTGTGATTGCTAAATTCACTCTTACCCCCCTGGCAGAGTGAATTTAACCACAAGATAACGTTCTTTATACTTAAACAATTATTCTGAGGAAAATCCGGATAAAAAAAACTTTTTTTGACAAGAAACAAATAGAAATATTATTCGTCAACACAGGCAAAATGTGACTCGTGATACATTTGTTTTTAGTCGCTAATATAGATTAGCTTTTTAAAAGCATGAAAAACCTATACTCAACAAACTATATAGCTAGTTAATAATTCATCAATTATATTTGGTATGCAGTTAATACTTATTCATCAAGTAATAATAATTTAGCAATGCCAAAATAAGTTTTGTAGTAATTAATACTTTTTTTTGAAAATCAAATTACAGACGTAAAATAAAAATAAAGATATAAATGCTACCAAAAATAAATGCAGCTATTTTCCTGACTTAATTAGAACTTCAAGAGTTTTCAGCCGTATTCCTTATAAAATAGTTAACGAAGATCGCCTAACAAATGTTTCCCACTTGCTAACTCATGACCTCTTCACAAGACGTAGATACCATAAATTCCCCCGATTTAGACCCAGAAGCATCAAGTGAACCATCTATTAACCCGCTGGATGAATTACCAGGTGAAGTAGAAATGTCCATTTTTGACCACCTGGAGGAATTACGGCAAAGGATTTTCTATTCCCTTATAGTGGTAGTAGTTGGCGTTGTCGGCTGTTTTATAGTCGTTAAACCCCTGGTGAAGCTACTAGAAGTTCCCGCACAAGGTGTTAAATTTCTGCAATTAGCTCCAGGAGAATTTTTCTTTGTCTCCATGAAAGTCGCTGCTTACGGTGGTTTAATCCTGGCTACTCCCTTCATTCTTTATCAAATTATCCAGTTTGTACTTCCTGGCCTCACTTTACGGGAACGGCGGTTAGTCATTCCCGTTGTATTAGGGTCAAGTTTCCTATTTGTCGCTGGCTTGGCTTTTTCATACCTAGCACTCATCCCTGCTGCTTTGCAATTCTTCATTAACTACGGTGCTGATGTTGTTGAGCAGATTTGGTCAATTGATAAGTATTTTGACTTTGTACTGTTATTGTTATTCACCACCGGACTAGCATTTCAAGTTCCAGTTATTCAAATTTTGCTGGCTATTTTGGGAATAGTCTCTTCACAGATCATGTTAAAAGGTTGGCGTTATGTAATTATGGCAGCAGTAATTTTAGGAGCAGTGTTGACACCTTCAACAGACCCCCTTACCCAAAGTCTTTTAGCAGGTGCAGTTTTAGGACTATACTTTGGGGGGATTGGCATGGTGAAACTTATAGGGAAATGATTCAGTAAAATATTTAATTTTATTTCGCGCAGAGGCGCAAAGGAGCAAAGACGCAAAGGAAGAAAAAGATTTATTCAATATTTGGTTTAAATACTTAAAAATTTCCGTAATCGCGTGTGCTAAAAAGGCAAAAAGCAATTTAGGTTAATTGTTAATTGCTATGCAGAAAGCCAGTTATCCTAACTATTTCCACAAATAGCACCCTAGATTACTTTCGTGGTGCGTTAAAAGAGCATAAAATAAGGTTTGATGACTTGTTAACCCTTGTCAACGCTGGCTGAATTAATCTTTTTCTTCCTTTGCGTCTTTGCTCCTTTGCGCCTCTGCGCGAAATAAAATTAAACTGTGGTTCATTTACCTGAAAATAGCTTTAACTTTAACTTTTACAATAAGGATACTTCACAAGCATGGCTCAAGAGCGCACTTTACCCGTATTTAATACTGCTACAGTCCAAATCACCAAAGAAGAAGGATTGGGCTTATATGAAGACATGACATTAGGGCGTTTATTTGAAGATAAATGTGCTGAAATGTATTACAGAGGAAAAATGTTTGGTTTTGTCCATCTGTACAACGGACAAGAAGCGGTTTGTAGTGGCATCGTTAAAGGTGCAATGCGCCCCGGTGAAGACTTCGTTTCCAGTACCTACCGTGACCACGTTCATGCTTTAAGTGCAGGAGTCCCCGCACGAGAAGTCATGGCAGAATTATTTGGTAAAGCCACAGGTTGCAGTAAAGGACGCGGTGGTTCAATGCATATGTTTTCTGCCCAACACCGATTATTAGGTGGTTATGCGTTCGTAGCCGAAGGGATTCCTGTGGCTGCTGGTGCGGCTTTCCAATCTAAATATCGTCGGGAAGTTCTCGGAGACAAAACCGCTGACCAAGTAACCGCTTGCTTCTTTGGTGACGGTGCTGCAAACAACGGTCAATTTTTCGAGACATTGAATATGGCGGCTTTATGGAAACTGCCAATTCTATTTGTGGTAGAAAATAATAAGTGGGCAATTGGTATGTCTCACGAACGGGCAACTTCCCAACCAGAAATCTACAAAAAAGCCAGTGTGTTTAACATGGTAGGCGTGGAAGTAGACGGAATGGATGTTTTAGCGGTGCGACAAGTAGCTCAAGAAGCTGTAGCCCGCGCTCGTGCTGGTGAAGGGCCAACTTTAATTGAAGCTATGACCTATCGCTTCCGGGGTCATTCCCTCGCTGACCCAGACGAAATGCGAAGCAAAGAAGAAAAAGAATTTTGGTTTGCTCGTGACCCTATTAAAAAATTAGCTGCTTATTTGCTGGAACAAAATCTAGCTACAGAAGCAGAACTCAAAGATGTGGAAAAGAAAATTCAGGCTGTAATTGACGAATCAGTTAGATTTGCGGAAAGTAGCCCTGAACCAGACCCTAGTGAGTTATATCGCTTTATATTTGCTGAAGACGAATAAATTGGGTAATGGGTAATGGGTGATAGGTAATGGGTAATAACTAATGACCAATAACTAATAACTAATGACTGAAAACTATGTTTACCATTGACATTCAAGAACAACAATACAAAACCTACATCCTGTCTGATAAAACCGCTGGTACACAAATAGAAGTTGTTCCGGAAAGAGGTGGTATCATTACTCGTTGGAGTGTTCAAGATCAAGAAATCTTTTATTTAGATGCTGAACGCTTTACTCATCCTGATTTGAGTGTCAGAGGTGGCAATCCAATTTTGTTTCCCCTTTGCGGTAACTTACCTGATAATACTTACAGTGTTGACGGAAAACAGTATACTATCAAACAACACGGCTTTGCTCGTGAATTGCCTTGGACAGCAACACAGCAAAATACAGCAGACAAAGCTAGTCTGACTGTAGTTCTCAACAGCAATGAGGAAACAAAGGCAGTTTATCCTTTTGATTTTCAACTCGCTTTTACCTACCAACTCCAAGGTAATACCTTAACAGTGCGTCAGGAATATAGAAATCTGTCATCTATACCCATGCCCTTTTCCGCTGGTTTCCATCCTTATTTCCTCTGCGGTGATAAAAATCAGCTAGAGGTGGAACTTCCCTCTAGACAATATCAAGACAACAAAACTAAGGAATTTCACGCTTTTAATGGCAAATTCGATTTTAACCAAGATGAAATTGATTTTGCCTTTGGAGAACTTACCAGTAAATCTGCATCTGTGACAGATAACAGCCGCAAGTTGAAGCTAACCCTCGATTACGATGATTTCTCCACCTGGTTAGTGTTTTGGACTGTTAAAGGCAAAGAATTCTACTGTCTAGAGCCTTGGAGTGCTACCCGCAATGCTTTCAACACTGGTGAAAACCTGACGGTGTTAGCACCGGGAACTAGTTGTACTGCTTCTTTTGGGTTAACAGTAAATTTTTTCTAAAAACCCCTTGACAAAACCATAGCTGTTGATGGTATATTGATAAAGTTGGAAAAACAGCAAAAGGGTGGCTAACTCAACGGTAGAGTACTCGGCTTTTAACCGATTTGTTCCGGGTTCGAATCCCGGGCTACCCATTTTTGAATTTAAAGCGTAACTACGTGGGATGTGAGATTATCAATATATACCTTGTGAAAACGCTGTTACATCTTCACACTTGTTAAAATTAGGATGAGATTTTTTAGCTTTCCTTGATTAATTAATTAAACAGAAATGCGGAAAGATTGACCAATAACTTGAAAATCTTCTGTTTGTTGATTTCTAAGTTTGGCACGAATTTGAGTAAATTGGCTAACAACGTCTGGTTTATAAAGCTTTTCTCCACATTTTGCACAAACTTCTGCTTCTACTTGAATAACTGCGGTGTTATTCCCTCCTTTTAACATTTTTTCAACTTGCTTAGTTTGTAACTCACCTTGACAAGTGGGACATTTTTGGTTTTTCATACTCATAAGACCTGATATGTCAATTAACCCAGGGTTGAGGGTTGAAACAATCAACATTGACTAAAATTGCAGTGCTTCTATATCTGATCATAGCTTCAAATTTTGTGAATAGGTGGACAGGCAAAATTTTCTCGGTAAATTAAATAACGAAAATAGAATTAGTTATTGGAGTATTTTTCTATAATTTCGTCATAAATGACAAAATGAAAGATTTTATCAGTAATTAGTAGTCTAAACAGATGATAGATAGCGGTTCTTTTGTTGAGTGACATACAAGAACCCCACCCCCCAACCCCCTCCCCGCAAGCGAGGAGGGGGAGTATGAGGTACATCATTTGATTAGGAACCGCTATATTCATATTATTTGATTAAAATATGCTGATTATTATTAAATTTTTGTTGAGTGACATACAAGAACCCCACCCCCCAACCCCCTCCCCGCAAGCGAG
>JBAXRM010000031.1:0-31912 GCA_037131225.1 Nostocales cyanobacterium ELA583
GATGGTTTGGGTTTGGGTTTTATTCACATCTTTCTGATTATCTCATAATCTCCCCAGCCAGGGAATTAATTCCCTGTCTAATAGCTCAAGTCTACTGAAGTAGACTCAAGATTAATTTTCAGTGTTCTGAAGATTAAAAAGAGCGATCGCTTGTTGGATTTTTGCTATGATGGTTTGGGTTTGGGTTTTATTCACATCTTTCTGATTATCTCATAATCTCCCCGATGCTTTGGGGGGAAACCGGAAAAATTAGTTCCCTCCCCTTTGCAAGGGGAGGGTTAGGGTGGGGTAATTTGAGGAATAATGGTGATTCGATAACTTGTGTGTACACCGTAGCCTTTGCAAGGGGGGACTAAGGGGGGTAATTTACAAGTCTTTTACTTGAGATTCTAACCAATTATTGAAAAGGGCGATCGCTATTTTTATTTTTTCCATCACTAATTCTATCTGGTTTGCTAATTCCCATACTCTTTCCTTCCGTAGTTGCAGATTATAACTATGACGTGCTAAATGTCTAAATTTTCGATAATCATTTAGTTGTAACAACAACGAACCTTGCCATAAGGGTGGACGATTTTCTCCGCCAACTTCTGCTACTTGTAATAATAATTGTTCATGCCAATTCTGTGTTTTTGGCATTCCTCCATCCAGAGTAACAGCGACTCGCTCACTAATTCGCTCACAAGCGGTATAAAAATCACAAATATAGCTTGCTAGTGTTGGTGTGACAAAAACTTCTGGGACATTGTCTGTTTGTTCTAAAGCTGTTTTCATGGCTTGAAAATTCTGCTCTAAAGCCATCATTTCATCTTCAATACGAGTTTTTAGTGCTAAATATTTATTAGTAGGCATCGGGTTTTCTTTGAGAATGCGACGACGGACAAAATCTGGTATTTCTTCCAATGCTACCAAATCTATTTTTAACCAATTGGGTGTGATTTTTTCTAAAAGAGAATAAGCCTCCCATTGTTGTTTCTCTGACATTCCGCTCACAGCTAAGTCTAAATCAGATTGCCAATGCCAAGGACTTTCACCTGATAAGGAACCAAATAATATTACTTCTCGCGCTCCGTTTTCTAGGAGAATTTCCTGACATTTTTGGGCAATTTGCAATGCTTCTTTTTTTCTTTGTTCTAGAGTTTGACTGACATTTTTTTGGGTAAAATTTTTAATCATAGGAATACTTGTGTATGCGAGAACCGAGCGCGGTTTTAGTTGAATAATTGTGAATTTATGTGTCTTGTACTTGAGATTCTAACCAATTATTGAAAAGGGCGATCGCTATTTTTATTTTTTCCATCACTAATTCTATCTGGTTTGCTAATTCCCATACTCTTTCCTTCCGTAGTTGCAGATTATAACTATGACGTGCTAAATGTCTAAATTTTCGATAATCATTTAGTTGTAACAATAACGAACCTTGCCATAAGGGTGGACGATTTTCTCCGCCAACTTCTGCTATTTGTAATAATAATTGTTCATGCCAATTCTGTGTTTTTGGCATTCCTCCATCCAAGCTTACAGCGACTCGCTCACTAATTCGCTCACAAGCGGTATAAAAATCACAAATATAACTAGATAAAGCAGGGGTGAGAGCAATTTCTGGAATATTTTCTGCTTGAGTAATTAATTGATTTAAAGCTTGAAAATTTTGCTCTAAAGCCATCATTTCATCTTCAATCCGAGTTTTTATTGCTAAATATTTATTAGTAGGCATCGGTTTTTCTTTGAGAATGCGACGACGGACAAAATTTGGAATTTCTTCTAATGCTACTAAGTCTATTTTTAACCAATGAGGTGTAATTTTTTCCAAGATGGAATAGGCATCCCATCGTTGTTGTTCTGACATTCCGCTCACAGCTAAATCTAAATCAGATTGCCAATGCCAAGGACTTTCACCTGATAAAGAACCAAATAATATTACTTCCTGCGCTCCATTTTCTAGGAGGATTTGCCGACATTTTGCGGCTATTTGTAATGCCTCTTGTTTTCTTTTTTCTAGAGTTTGATTGCTGTTTTCTGTGGTAATTTTTTCTATCATTATTGTTTAGCCACAACTCTATATAGGATAGGGTTTTCTGAAAAAGTTGTCTGTGAGAGCTAGAAGTATGGCTAACGTCACGCTACGCTATCAGGAGGTAGGGGCGCAGGGCCTGCGCCCATCCGGAAGTATGGCTAACGCTACGCTATCAGCAAGCCCTAATTATTTGTAAAGTTGCATATTTAACCTCACCGTTCTATGAAACTTACCCAAAATTACCATAATATCCCTATTTGACGAATGCGATCGCCAAGCAGAAATGCTTTTTTCGGTTAATTTTCTTTAAATTTCATCTAAATTGACTCCCAAAGCCCGCAATTTTTCAGCTAATTTGTCTGCTCGTTGTTTCTCCTGTTCTGCTCGTTGTTTCTCCCGTTCTGCTCGTTGTTTCTCCTGTTCTGCTCTTTCGGCAAAAGTAGGAATCCAATCACCATCTTGATTATACCAACGTAGCCACAAACCTTCTGTACCTTGATATTTTCCCGACCAAACTCCTACTCCTAATTCCAATTCAGGAAACCAGAATTTTGGTTCTACCAGTTCCACTGCTTGATATTTTGTCCCACGTAATTGAAATACTCGGAGGCGATTTTCATATCTGTCAAAGATAATATAATAAGGCGATCGCAAATACTGCTCATAAGCCTGCCATTTTGTCGGCGGTTTATTCGCGCTTCTTAATGTTTGTCCTAAATCTTCTGCTTCCGTACCTGGTGATAATAATTCTACTATTAAAAATGGAGCTAATCCCTCTTGCCAAATTACATAACTCCAGCGCATATCCTCTTGTTTTTCTGACGCAGGTACGCCTAACACTAAAAACCAATCTGGTCTTTTATACCATGCAAAATGGCGCACATCATAATATAAGTTTAAATCTGTACCAATGAACATTTCCTCTTGGGGATAAACGGGAGATTGACAGGTTTCCCGTAATAATTGCGGTTGAAAGTCATGAAATTCGTCTGGCAACCCTGGCTCCTCTGGATTTTCACTAGGTAAATCATACATCGTTGGCAATGTTTCCCAGGGTGGACGAGGATGAATTGTGGAGTCTAATTCTTCATTAATATCCTCACTGGGTAAATCATACATGGTGGGCAGGTTTTTGTGCGGAGGTGCTTCACTTTGATACATGATAACTATCTCCTGTGTTTCATTGCCGTTGCCAAAATTCAACTATCTATATCATCTTAACAAGAAGTCGGGGATCTAAAAATTATATCTTCATACACTGAAATCATTTTCAATGCTATTTTATCCCATGTATAATTATCTAATATAAACTGCCGGGCGCGATCGCCCATTTCTTTAGATTTTTGAGGATGATTCAGACAATGTTCAATCACGCTGGTAATTTCTACAATATCTAGTTCGGGAACGTAACCAACATCATTCTCCTGGATCATAGAAGCTAAAGCTACACCAGGAGTGACAATAGTAGTTAGACCTGCTGCCATTGCTTCGAGGACAACAACTCCAAAATTTTCAGAATGAGAAGTCAGAACAAATATATCAGATCCTTGTAGTAAAGTATCTTTAATTTCACCTGTCACAAATCCAGGACGATGGGTGCAATGATCAAGTTGATTATTAATCAATATTTCACTGATTTCGGTTTCATAATCTGGAGAGCCATTACCTGCTAAGATGAATGTAAACTCTTTACTTTTTACTTTACTCAGAGCCGGAATTAGATAATCTAATCCCTTTTTATAATGTAACCGTGACATAAATAAGATAATTGTTTGCTCTGGAGGTATGTTAAACATTTCCCGTAATTTTTGACGAGCTTGGGGAATATCTGCCGGAATTTGTAGTCCTAATGGCATAACAACGGGTGGAACTCCTAACCCTAAAAGTTCAACTTCTTGAACTTCCTTTGTGGAAGTTAGTTGTAAAATATGACTATGTTGAAGATTACTTTTTTCTATCAGTGATAAATATATCTTTTTTTTCAGTTGACTTTGTTGTAAAGACCATTCACACAGTAAACCATGAGGTTGATTAATATACGGTACTTGCTGAAATCTAGCAATTATCATTGCCACAGTTGAAGCATAGGAAAATAAAGCATGAATATGTACTAAATCATATTCATGAATATGTTTCCATAGCCATTTGGTTAACTCCCAAGAAAAGGCAAATTCACGGACAAAAGAGACTTGGGGAGAGAAGCGGGGGAAGAACCTAGTAGGAATTTCTTGATACTGAGTTAATTGACATAATGGAACATCCAGCAAATCAGTTCCGTTGTCATTAGTCGTTACTAATTCTACGTTAACTTTGGTATTTTTTAGAGATTGCAGCATTTCCAAGACGGCTTGGCTTGCTCCTCCACGGTGTGAACCGACAGAAGGAATTACATGAAGAATCTTCATGATTCAGATGAAAGCATATAGTTGTGGTAATACTGAGAGATTGAGTAATTATACTCTCGCTGTGCAAATTCAATCAGATAGTTACCGAGGACAAGATATAAGAAAACCGCAAGGAGTGAGAATGTCAAATTACCTAATAGATAGGCTTCTGATATACCACCAACTAACAAAGAAAGCAACCCAGCCATAACTACACTGCATTTTAGATAATAGTCTGGTCTAATTTTGGAGAGATGATCCAGCTTGAATATCATTTGTAAACTAGTCCAACCAAACATAAACATTGGTATCGCACCAACTAAACCCATGCTTCCCAAGACACCCAGCCATGAACTTTCACCAAAGCGCAGGCGATCGCCTTCAAAAGGTTCTCCAAATAGGGGATACTTTAGAAATAGTCCCCAATAGCCACTCCAAACCCCGTCACGGGTACTAGTGTCTAAGTTAGACCACTTGGAGGAAGTGTTGGATAATATTCCTGGTGTATCTATATCTGTGGGACTGAGGGAGGGTAGAATAAATGCTGCAATTACTGCGAAAATCAATACTATTTGCAATAATTTTCCACTCTGATGGCGGAAGAAAATCAGCACTGAAACAACAGCCACAATTGCACCTGTGCGAGATGCGGTCATAAATAAGCCAAAGATTGCCAAAGCTAAAAATCCTACCCAGATCCACTTAGTCCAGGAATGTTTTTCATTATGAAAGAATAGGAATAAGAAGGCAGGTATAGTAGCAGTAATCAAAATGGCTGCGTGATGAGGATTGCCCGTAGTCCCCAAAAACCAGCCATGAATGAATGTAATGGCATATTTGTCAATTAATGCTTGATAAGCATTAGCAATACCAAATATCACCCCTACTATAGCGATCGCCCATACCCCTAGTTGGAAATTCTCTTCATTCTGAAGCCATCGGGATGGACCCATAATCACCATTAAAACTACTCCCCCAAAGGTAGCAGCACTTAAAAAAGCAAATTCTAGATTTCCATAAACTAATATTTTGAAGAAAATTACACTTTGAACTAAGACAAGATAAGTAAGCGGCTGAGGCATGATTTTTTTCCGCCAGATATTCTTTGCCTTTAAAGCAATAAATATTAATAACACCAGCAAAACTATCGTTAATGGTCGTCCAACTTCACGAATTTGCTGGAGGGGAAAAACTAGCGGTGGAGGTTCTTTGATAAATTCGTTGCCAAATTTATTGAGGGAAGCAGAAAAACCAAAGATAGCTACTAAAAACCAGCCCAAAAGGGGGCGTTTTTGGTTCGCTTGTAAAGCTAAGAATAAACCACCACCTAAGAGTATAAAACCCAAGGGTGTGGCAATAAAATTAACTAATTGATTGACAAAATCCATATATGTATACTTACTGCACAGATTTGATGATGGTTAACCAGCGCTCTGCCCATATTTCTGCTCCATAAGGTTCTGCAAAGCTCTGGGCGCGTTTTCCCCACATTGGTAAATCATTATAATTATGATGTATTTTCAGTAAAGCTTGTGCTAAGGCATCAGAATTATCAGCAGGAATAATTATTCCGTTATATCCAGAACGGATGACCTCTACTGATGAACCACAAACTTGAGTGCAAATAACAGGTAAACCCGCTGCGGCAGCTTCAACTAGCGCTAACGGCCAGGGATCAAAACGACTAGGTAATAAAAAAGCCCCTGCATGAAGCCAAATATCTTTCATCTCGCTGGGTTGGACAAAACCTCGGTTTTCAATCCCTGGTTGAGATTGTAGATATGATTCTAATTCACCTTTACCGCAACAAATTAATTTCCAAGGGTCTTGTACTGCTTGGCGATACTGTTGATATGCTTCTACTAAAATATCTATTGCTTTATCGTGGCTATACCGTCCTGCGAACATGAATGAGCGTGGCCAGGATGACTGGTTTCTTGCTGCTAAAAGAGGAGAAAAAGTTTGATAATCTATGCCATACAAACCCAAAGAAATATTTTTTAAAGGTATTCCTAAACGTCTAGCATACTGCCAACTGCGATCGCCTGTAACAACTACATGAGCCATTCTCTGTAAATAAGAGCGCAGCAGCCAACGAGTTAAATATTGCTTCCAATTACCCCACCAGGGGGTATCCATACCCATAATAAATTTTATATGGCGCAATTGAGATGAGAAAGCTAATTGGCGATAGGGTAAATGAAACCACCCAGATAGAACTACCACATCAGGATTCTGTTGAATTACCAATTTCTCTATTAATTCTGGTTTATCCCTTTCCTCTAAATCTAGAAGACGGTGAGGAATACCCTGCATTAAGTCATCAGCAAAAGCAGTTTGAGTCCGAGCTTGAAAAGCAATGACAAATACTTCTATCTCAGGTATAGCTTGCAATGCTCGCCAGCACGCTGTCATGTAACCGGAGATATCAGACCAGCAGAAAACAACTTTTTTACTACTCATAGTAGAGAAACATATTAGACATCTCCGAAAAAGAATTAAATTATGGTATGGTAAAATATGGCGATAGTAACTCACTTTTGGCATTGAATACCTAGTTCTAATGTCCAACGTTCTGGATCTTCAATATCCTTAAACAAATCTATACCAGAATCACCAAATTTAGCTCTGCGAATATTTTTAAAACCTGCCTTGCTCAATTCTAAAGACAATGAATTGTAATCATACATCCACAAATGAATGTTACCAGCTAACCAATCTTTGATAAAACTCAATATATCCCTTTGACGATGTTCTTTACCCAGCCAAGTAATTCTCATAAATTCATGGGCAGCTTCAGGACTCTGAGCGTTATTAATATAGGTTTTTGCCATAATTTCCAAATCTGGAACTACTAAGCGAAAAATACCTCCTGGTTGGAGATGTCTATAACAATTTCCTAAAGCCAAACGCAATTCTTCTAGGCTTATATGTTCTAAAACATGAGAACAGTACAATAACTCTATACTTTCATCGGGAATTGGTAAACCTTGAACAATATCACCATATTTAACATTTGCTGGATATCGCCCAAAAGGACCAGATGGAACTAGGTTGCCAATCACAGGCAATTTTTGTAAGCGCATAGCTGGACTAGCATCAAAATTTAACCATCTTGGTGGAGCGCAAAGTCCACAACCAAATTGAGTGAAACGAGATTCTGTGGCTGATAACATATATTTTACCTATTTATACTCATAAAATGCTTTGTGGACAAGATCAACACAGCGTGACCAAGTATACTGTTTTGCGTGTTCTTTTCCACGCTGGCTATAATCTTGTCGCAGTTGTGAATTTTCCTCAAGTTGGATCAGGATGTCAACGATGGTTGCTGTATCTTCCGGTTCAACAACAATACCTGCTGTCCCCACTACTTCTGGTAAAGAAGCGCGGTTACTGACTACTGCGGGAGTGCCTACAACCATTGCTTCTATTGCGGGAATGCCAAAACCTTCATAATGGGAAAGAAACAACAGTGAAGAAGCACAACGCATCAGCCGAGGCAAATCATTATCTGGTACTATTCCCAATAATTTTAGATTAGGTAAATCTTTAGCTGCTGCAATATATTCTGGTTCTGAATCACCTGCTACAACAATTTGTATATCAGAATTTGCATCTAGCAAACCTTTGGCTACATCTAGTACAAAATCTGCACCTTTTTTTAATCTTAATCCACCAATAACGAAGCTGTAAGGATTGCTGATAGGTCTTTCTAGCTTAACTGGAACAATTGAGGCAATATCATAAAAAGGCTGTTCTACACCACAACCAATAACCACTATTTTATTGGCATCTGCTCCTAGTAATTCAATCATCCGACGTTTGGAAAATTCGGAAATGGTAAAAACAACCCGATAATTAGCCAAAGCCTTATAAATCCACTGACTCCATTTATAACGAAACCATTGATGCTGACGGGTATTTGACCAAGGTAAATCAGTCTCAAATGCCTGAATATCGTAGATAGTAACTGCGACAGGACAACGAGATACGGGAATATAAGTTTCCATTGGTGTGAATAGCCAATCTGTTTTTTCAGATAGGTAACTATCCATTTTAGGAAATTGAGCTAGTTTCCAAAGTCGCTCAGTGAGGTTTTCCGGGAAAAGAAAAGTTTTTAATGGTATATCTCGCAGGGGAGAACGTAAATCAAGTTTGCCATCTGGTTGTAACCATTGTTTGGAGCATAGCAACTGTAAGTTTATTGATTCCTGTGAGGCTAATCCCAGCAAGGTGTTGTTGATATGTCTTCCCGCGCCTGTACAGGGTAAATAGGTGCGGATGGGGTGGATATATGAGATGATGTTCACGAATAAAAGTTGAACAAATGTGAATGACTAATAGTTCTCAGATTTACTTAATTCTTTCTAATTCTAGAATTGATATTCATGCTCATAAAACTTTAGCAATGATTTGATTGCAAAGTAACGAGGTCCTTGAATAATTCTGAGAAATAAAGATTGAGATAAAGATAGAGCTTTCTCCTTTGAGCGAGGTTTTTTAGTCCATGTATCTCTTCCATGACAAATATACTCTTTTTCATTTTCTTCCAAAATAGTATTATAGTTATAATTCCATTTGGGGTTAATTATTTGTACTATTGGCGATTTCTTGGCTAGGTTAATGACATGACCATTTTCATATAGATTTATATCCGATTTGGGCAACATAAAGTTGGGAATATCAGACCTCAATAAAAGCTTTTCAAAAAACTTTATTGCTTGTGAGTTGTTGATAACAATAATTACCCCTGAATTAAAATTACCAGAAGATTCTACACTCATATAAACATATTTCTCTGAACAAAAAACAGATTCAATGGGGGGAGTATATTCGTGAATAAAGGCATCAGCATCAATAAAGAATATGTTTTCATATCCTTTTTTTAAGGCTCTGAGAATAATTGCAACTTTCAACCAAGCTGAATTAGTCCCAGATATCCCATTTGGAGGAGATTTAGTAAAAGCTATATATTTATATCCTTGATTGGTAGCGTATTTATTGTGACTATCAAGACAATCTTGAAATATTTCGTCATAACCATTAGTGGCTATGGTAAACATAAATGTTTTTTGATTAACTTCTTGGCAGTTAGAGATGGGATTTAAAGTCATTTTTTTTGAATGATTGTAAGCGTGTCTACAGATTCAAGAAATATAAATCTTTGATCTTTTAAAACAATTTCTCTAGTAAATATTTCTGAGCCAATATTAGGCTGGTTGCAATTAACACTATCATGTAAAGCCACTATGCCTCCAGATTTAATGTTATCGCTCCATGCTTCCCAATCTCCTTTTATGCCTTCATAGGAGTGATCACCATCTATGAATAAAAAATCTACAGGTAAATATGGTTTGACTTGTTCATCATTTGGAGCGAATTTGCCAAGATTTTCTATCCAGAGAACATTTCCTTGTTTCAGTTTCCCGACCTCTTCGTGAGCAATCCTTCTAATCCAACCAAAACCCAGCAATCCAAATAAACTTCTTGGATATGGATCTACAGCTATGATTGTTCCTTCTGAATCCATTACACTTCTAAAACATCTGGTGTTTACGCCTTCAAATACACCAATTTCAGCTAGTATTTTTTTACCTGTGGCATATTTACGTAAACATTCTCGTTCACGTTCCGATGTTTGAGTATAAGCAGGAGAAAAACCCAACTTATACTTTAAGTAATGACGTAAATTAACGGGATAGTAGTATTTAAGATTCATGATGTTTATTTTGCAAAATTTTATCCTGAATTGAATGATAGATGCAGTTGATTTTTCTTTGAGAAATTAACCTCTTAATTAAGATTTTATCTATATTGGTCAGAATTGACATAGCATAGTTCCAATATAATAATAAAGATATTTTATATTTTACAGTGAATGAGATTAAAAGTAACTTTTTGGAGAAAAAACCAGTCCATTGATACCCTGCCCAATGAACTAATACAACTTGTTTTTTATGGTCTAACCCTCCATAATCCCATAAATAATATTTACCATTTTCTTGATAAATATGTCCAGATTGCCTTGCCCAACCATTTTGACAAATACCTCCTATGACTTCGGCAAAGTGTCCATAAACCACTGGCTTCATATCACAGCAGTAATTAATAAATGCTTGATCTGTGTTGCGGAGATTCAGTTGATCACGGATTTTTAATGCTTCTGCTGATAAGGTTTCAAATTCTTCAATAGAGAAAAGACCTTTTCGAGATGCCCAACGACCAGAATTAAAGCCTCTTCCTCGTCCTTGTCTCAATAACTGTTGACGGAATTCTCCTGGCTCATATACTTGGTTTATAGCACAGTCATAATGTAGAAAATCAAAACTAAATTCATCTAGTGCTGTAATTAAAGGTGTGAGATTAGCTAAAACAACTTGACGAGCATCTAAATACATGAAACGATCCAATAGTCCCCAAAAAGCAGCATAGCGTCTGAACCAGTAATGTCCTGTCGGGGTGTATCCTAACTCAAAAGCTTTACCAATAGCTTCTAAACGGGGGAATGATGGGTCAATATATATTTCAAAATTGTATTGTGTTTGTAGTTGTAAGATGCGATCGCACTCTTCATTAAAGGGAATTAAGATTAATCTTAAATCAGGGTTAAAAGTGCGAAAACTGTTGAGAAATGCTATTGTCCAATCGTAAACTTTATCATTTGCTGAAAAGTAAACACCGATACTTTGTTCCTGAGACATAAATTATAAGTCAATTATTATTCAATTTATTCTAAATTTGATTAAATTGGAAGTTGTGGAAATAAGTTTTTTGAGTTTATCAATAAATAATTCTGCCCAATAAGGACCAAGCGGTTTCACTAACCAAGTATAAGGTTTATTTCCTGTTACACAGTTTTTCAAATCGAGGTTACGAGCAGCATGAAAATATTCCTGTGCTTCCTTGATATAACCCTCTCGTAAAATACCACGTCCGAAAGCCCAAAAACGTTGAGCTAAAATTTTTCGTGCTTCTAAAGATAAAGGTTTACCTGTCTGAATTTCTATGAGTTGCTGATATTTTTGTAAAGTTTGAAAATGAAACATTGCTCCTTTACTGCTGTAGCCTCGTTGACTAATCCGGGCGTTATCTACATACTCACGATATTGATATACTGAACAGGGATAATACACAAATTCCACTCTAGCTAATACCAAACGCAAGTGCAGGTCATATTCTTGACCTCGTGGTAATGATGGATCAAAACCACCAATTTCTAATAAATACTCGCGTTTGTGGAGGGGACAAGATGTTAAGGGACTATTAGCTAAAATATGCGCGATATTATCTTCATCAGCTTGTTGCGTATGTAGGGTATAACTGGGTATAGTTTTATTATATTGATCAACCCAGATGGCATCACCATAGACAATAGCTTTGCTATCTGGTATAAGTTTGCTTGTTTGAGTTACTTGTTTTTCTAAACAATCTGGTAAGAGGACATCATCTGCATCTAGGAATTTTATATATTCACCTTGAGCTAATTCAATTCCTCTATTCCGTGCTAATGGTGCGCCGCGATTTTTGCCAGTTTCCCAGTAAATTTTATCACCAAATTGTTTGATTATTTCCAGGCTACCATCAGTTGAACCATCATCAATGACAATTATCTCTATATTATTGTAGGTTTGGTTGATTGCGCTGGTGATCGCATTTTCAATAAAACTTTGATGGTTATGGCAGGGGATAATAATTGATACTAAAGGTAACATTTTTTTAATTTATTTGCATCTAAAAAAATGGTAACTGTTCACAGGATTAATTCAGCTACCAGAAAAAATAAGTAGAAAGACATGGTAGAGTAGAAGGCATGGAAAAAATCAGCCCCATCTGCCACATCTATAAAACAGAAATACCGGAAACGGATTGGGAACAGACTCCAACCAGTGTCAAAGGACGGATGGAGGAGATGAAGCAGTGGATACAAGAATTAGAAGAAAAACTGAATAGAACATCAAAGAATTCATCATCACCACCATCAGCAGACCCACTCAATGCAGAAAAGAAACCAATCAAGAAAAAAAGTGGGAAAAAGAGAGGGGGACAACCAGGACACAAGGGATTTACAAAGTTTCTGTATCCAGAATCTGAGTGTGAAGAGGTAATAAATTATAAGCCAGAGTCCTGTAGTAGCTGTGGAGGGCAGTTGGAAGGAGAAGATGCCAACCCGTACAGACATCAGCAAGTAGAAATACCACCAATCAAACCCATCGTCATCGAATATCGGTTACATCAACTCGAATGCGGAGAATGTGGTAAAAGTACGAGAGCAAAATTACCAGAAGAGGTAGATCCGAATCACTATGGAACAAGAGTGGTAGCTATGGTAGCAGTGTTGAGTGGACTGTATCGCCATAGTCAGAGAACGGTGAAAACAGCAATGGCGGAAATATTTGACATCAGACTCAGCTTAGGAACAATCAATAAACTGAGAATGGAAGCGAGTAACGCGGTAGAAAAGGCAGTAGAAGAAGCGAAAACCTACATCCAGAATGCGGCGGTAGTGGGTGCAGATGAAACCAGATTTAGTCAAAGAAACACGGATGGATGCAACGGTAAAAATAGTCAAGCCTGGTTGTGGACAGCAGTTACACCATTAGTCACCTTCTTTGAGATTACACTAACTCGTTGTACGGATGCTGCCAAAAATTTATTAGGGGAAAGGTTTGCTGGAATTTTAACATCAGACCGTTATGCCTCATACAACTGGGTAGATGTAGAGCAAAGACAACTATGTTGGGCGCACTTGAAACGAGATTTTATCAAAATATCTGAGCGTAGTGGAGTATCCCAGCAAATCGGTACAGCACTTTTAGAACAACTTGAAAAATTATTTGACCTTTGGTATCAAGTTAGAGATGGAACTTTAACCCGGTGCGGGTTTCAATTAGCAGTTGAACCAATTCGCAACTCTCTCAAGTCTACTTTACTGGAAGCTGCTAATTATGAAATTGGTAGCAAGGAGAACACGCCACTGGCAAAAACTGTGAGGACTTGTCGCCAACTATTAAAGGTTGAACCTGCTCTATGGTTATTTGTCCAGATTGAAAATGTCGAACCCACAAATAATGCGGCTGAACGTGCTATCCGCCCGGCAGTGATTTGGAGACGGACTAGTTTTGGTTCTCAATCCCAAGCTGGTAGTATCTTTGTGTCCAGAATGTTAACTGTTGTTACTACCCTTCGTTCTCAACATCGGAATGTTTTGGAGTTCATGACTTCAGCCATCATATCTGCGCGTGAGAGTCAACCTTCTCCTTCTCTACTCCCACAAGTTCCTGACCCTAAATAAGTTATAAATACTGCTGTGTTTTGCGTAGTTATTCATTTGTATTCCAGATGGATTAGCAAGTGATTTTTATAGCTGTAACTACTTCACACATTCTATTTCACGGTATTTGAGTCACCAATTACCCCTGTGAACGATTACAAAAAAATGAACCAACTAATTTGTTTTCAATTCATTTTGTAAATGATTTAGTAACAAATGAGTAAAAACTGGTTTATCCCGCATATCTAAATGCGATGTATCAGGGAATTCAAAGTTAGACAAATCTGGATAATCAGCAAAATATAAAGATTTAACATTGAGTTTGTTTGTAAATACTTCCCAATATTTTTCTGGTGGCGTAATCTGACTCTCAAATTTCCAAATTTCTTCAGAAAGTGGCATCCGAACAAAAATAATACGACCTCCTCTGGCACGAAATTTATTAACCAAATTTCCCCAATGTTTAGTTTCATTAAGCCATTTATCGGGAGTTAAAAAAGTTGGCTTTACTTGCGATTTAATGCCATTCAATCTACTGTCATGCAGTTCTTTGAGGAATTTTTCGTCAGCCCGTTTATAATCTAATAATTGTTCTCTACTAAATAATGTTTTTGAATAAAACGGTACAGGTAGTTTGTTCTTAGTTAGTAAGTTACCCCATAAACGAAGAGAACTACTTTGAGGATTAAGAAAAACCAATTTACTTTGTAACCATGCTGAAATACGATGATTTAGTTGACGATTAAAAGAAAAACTAGTATGACAATAATCTATAAAACTTTGTTGATCATAACTTTTTTGCTCCATTAAAGTATGTTCTGTTTCATCAATTATTACAATTCCTCGAAAATTGGTATTTTTCACAATATCCTTAAATACTGGATAAGAAGTTCCTCTTCCCGACAGAGCTAAAAGAATTGCCTTTTTAGTAGGAAAATGCTGATAAAAAACACTGAGATCGAAATCAGCCTGCATTCGAGATGCACCAAGCAAGATTACATCATTATTACTTAATTTGTTTACTTGAGAATATACATCACAAAATAAATTCTCATCACTGACTATTGAAGGTTGATGAGCAGCTTTACGAAGTATGCTTTCATTAAAAGCAATTCCCATTATTAACAAACTTGGTGCAACCAACCATATCTTTAACCACTTCATAATAATTTATTAGATCTATCGTCAACAATGATTAGAACTGAAAGTAAATAAAAGAGCGATCTTCTCCCTGTACAGTAGCGATCGCATATAACATAAACGCCAATATAATGGAGGTACACCACCAAGGAGTTTTTTCTGCAATTTCTTCTAATGTTTTGTTTCTCAAAAACCAATGGATAACGAGAATGCAAAAAACCACAGCTAGGGACGTTACAAGTGCTTCTTTACTAAGGATAGTTATTGTTTGTCCATAAGATATATAAAACATGGCACTAACAATATTAATTGCTTGTGTAAATGAACTTGCACGGAAGAAAACCCAAGTTATACAAATTAGTCCAAAAGTTAATAGAGATAAAATTATCTTGACTACAGAATATTCCCAAACAGAATAATGACCAAATAATTGGTTTAATTTTCGCTCTAGCACAAGATAAAAACCATGCAGGCCTCCCCAAATAACAAAAGTCCAAGAAGCACCATGCCAAAGACCACCTAAGAGCATAGTAATCATCAAGTTCACCTGAGTACGCAAATTCCCTTTACGATTGCCACCGAGAGGAATATATAAATAATCTCTTAGCCATGTAGATAGAGAAATGTGCCATCTGCGCCAAAAATCGGAAAAGCCGATAGAGGCATAGGGAAATTGGAAATTTTTAGGTAAGGTGAACCCTAAACACAATGATGCACCGATAGCACAAATGGAATATCCAGAAAAATCACAATATATTTGACCAGCGAAGGCAAGAGTTGATCCCCATGCTGCGGAGAAACTAGGAATAGTGGTAACAGAATAGACAACCTCTGTAATGGGAGCAAGCAAAGCATCAGCCACAACTACTTTTTCAAATAGTCCCAGAACTATTAAACTTAAACCCCATGCCAAGTTAGGCAATGAAAATGGCTTTGGTGAAACACATTGCTGTAAAAAACTACATCGAAGAATAGGACCAGCGACTAATTGAGGAAAGAAAGTTACAAAAAGAGCATAATCCCAAAAGGAGTGCCAAGGTTTAAATTTTCCCAAATAAATTTCTAAGGTATAAGAAAGAGTATGAAAAGTATAAAAAGAAATACCAACTGGTAGCATAATACCCAACTGAATTGGCTGAAAATCAATTCCAACCGTCTTGGCTAGTAATGTAAAGTTAGTCAATAAAAAATCGCCATATTTAAAGAAACCTAGTAAACCAAAATTAGTTACAAGAGCAGATAATAAATAAAGCTTTTTTAAGGAAATTTTGTTTGCCTGATAAATCTTTGCAGATAAATACCAATTTATAATTGTTGTAAACCATAACAACAGAATAAAAGGCGGATTCCAAGCAATATAAAAAATGTAACTAACAAATAATAAAAAATATTTGCGAATTGTCCAATCTTTAATTGTGTAATATACAACTAAGACGAGTAAAAAAAAGATTGCAAATGTATAAGAATTAAATACCATGTAATTTACTCAAAATTTTCATCAGACTTTCTGCTAAAAAAGGATTGAACAACTTAACTAATAATGGATAAGGAAAATTACCAACAACGCAATTTTGATTATCAAATTTACGAGATTCTTCAAAGTATTTTTGAGAATCTAGACTATAACCTTCCCTCAGAATAGCTCTTCCATAAATCCAAAAATCTCTAGATAACAACCTCCGTATTTCTGGAGATAAATTAGCACCAAGTTTTTGTTCAAGTAATGCTTTTTCTCGTTGCAAAACATCAAAATAATACATACTACCATTGTTCGCATAAGAAAATTGAGATAATCTTTTACTGGCATTGTATTGACGATATTGATAGGTTAAACAGGGATAGTAAATGAAATTGACTTTTTCAAGTGCGAGACGAAGATGAAGATCATTTTCATGTCTATTAATGAGAAATGGATCGAATCCCCCAACCTCTCTAAGATATTCTCGTTTATGCAGGGGAGATGAGGTAAGTGGGCTAGAAGCCATGATAAATTCGATTGGATCTTGGTTTAATTGTCGAGGTTTGGTAGGATAACCTACAATGGGTTTAAGTTGCTCATCAACCCATATTGCATCACCATAGACTATGGCTTTGCTTTGTGCAGCTAATTCAAGGGATTGAAAAACCTGTTTCTCTATGCAATCTAAGAATAAAACATCATCACTATCTAAAAATTTAATGTATTCACCCTTTGCTAACTCAATTCCTCTATTTCTTGCTCTTTGTACGCCTTGATTTACAAGAAGATTCTCTATATGAATTTTACTAGAGAATGAGGTTATGATATCCAAACTTTTATCAGTTGAACAATCATTGATAACAATGACTTCGATATTCTTATAAGTTTGATTAATTGCACTATTAATAGCTTCTTCTATGAAACATTCTGAATTATAACAAGGTATTATTATAGACACTAAAGGCAGCATAAATTTGTATACAAAGTTAATGTTAATCAGAAAAGGTTAATCAGAAAAGGTTAATCAGAAAAGGTTAATCAAAAAAATCACTAAAATAACTTGGTTTTCTTAATTTGAATAGCGCCATTGACGATACATTTTCCATAACAAGGGGTATTTTCTAGCAAATCTGTATATAATCCCTTGCCTATTTTGTTCAAAATACAAGACTTGATTAATAGTTTCCTTCTTTCTTTCCTTATCTATAACAGATGTTTCAAAAATAGAGTTTAGAGATGTACTGCGATCCATCCAGTTAAATTTTTTCTCAGCATGGAAACGGGTTAAATGTTTTAAATCAGATATATTTTGGAATTGATCAACATAATATTCTAATATTTTTGTTAGGTTTTGAATATCAGGGGAACATTGAGGCCAATAGTATCCATCCCAACGACTCCAGCAACGATCAATCTTGATCCCTTTACCAGTTTCTTCTATAATGAACTCGTTCATGGGAGGATAATCGCAAGTAATTAATGGTAAACCACAGGATTGGGATTCAACCATTGGTAATCCAATTCCTTCAAGCCGTGAGGCATTAACAAATACATCTCCTAAATGATATAAACCAGGAGCGCCTACTGTTTCTTGAAAAGATTCTAAATTGCCCTCCTTTTTTAAGTTCTTAATTAGATCAGTTTGTTGAGGAAGTTTTTTAATTAAATCCACTTGACTGTGAATAACTAACTTAGCAGGTTTAGATATCTTATTAAAAGCCTCAATAATAAAATCTGTTCCTTTCCGCTTTGGATCATAACCACAAGAATGAAAGAAAACTATTCTTTGGGAATCAACTGGTTCAAAACTTCTCGGTTTAAAAATATCCATATCAGTACCCCAAGGTATATAAAAAACCTGTGGATGCCATTTAAAAGCAGAATAATGCCTTTGAGTATTACAAATTAGAAAATCATAGGCACCAAAAAATGGAATAGTTTCTTCTGTATAGTAATCAATATAAGCTCCTGTTTTTACATCTAAACTAATACACCAATTTAATGGTTCCCACCATTGCTGTTCATTAAAAAATACAACATCAATTTTTTTTTGTTTAATCCATGCTTCAAAATCCTGACGATCAATTGCTGTTGGTACTGGTAAATTACAAGGTTTTCCCCAAGTTACTTTATTATCATCCCATGTAGGATCACCCTTTGGATAGTCACCAACTCTAGCATAAATGAAAACATTATGATTTGCACTAAGTGCTTGACGATACTGTCGAGAAACATAACCCGCTCCTCTTTCAAACCACATAGTTACAATTCCAATATTCATAAAGTGATCTCCCTACTTTTTACTAATTAATTTGATTGTTTTTAAAATTGTTTGTTTAAATAAACTTAAATACTTGCGAGTGCTGATGATAACTGTATCTTTAACTCGATTATAAGATTCTTGTTTAGCAGCATTATGTAATTTCTTTCTATCTATAGGTTCACTATTTAAGGAATAAACAAACAGGTTCTTTTCAATCACTTGTTTGATTTGTTTTGCTCGTTGGTCAAAAGTATGAAAAGTTACAATTTCTTGATATCCAGCTTGAGCGATTTTATCTCTCTCTTGGGAATGTTCCAAATAATACTTTAGTTGCTGTTGCAAATCTTCAGTATTTTCTGTTTCCACTAAGTGGACTTTACTTGTAAATGGACTTTCAGGAGATAGTTTTTCTGTGATCAGAAAACCTTGGCAGCCTAGTGTTTCATAAACTCTTGTTTCAGTATCTAAAAATTTTTCTCCATGAATATTTAAAGTAATTTTAGCACGGTTAATTAATTTAACCATATCTTGTCCAAAAATACTATAGGTTGTTACAGAAAAATTATTAGCTAGTTCAGAAATTATTTGTTGTCGTCTCGGTAATAATGTACCTACAAAAAGTATATCAATATCTTTTTTTAGACCATGAATTGGCTGATGAAATTTAGGATCAATCGCACTTAAAAATAAACTCATTTGATCGCGATTTAACCAACCCTGATTAGCTACCCAGTCCATACAGGGTAAAGACCTAAAAAATATATGTTCAAATATTCCTGACTTTAGTAAATAGTGTTGGTTAGTGTTACGAGCTACAAGTTCAGTAAAAAGCAAAAATTTAGGACGTTTAATAGCTTTGAGTATTTCTAGAGGAATGAGATAACCACATCCCCGTTCTAAAAGAACAGCATCAAAATTTTCAGTTAGATGAATTAGTTGATTGGCTACAGCATAAGCATTTTTTTGATAATCAATACAAACTGTTTCTATACCATTTTTTATTAAAGATTCGTTTAAAAAAACTTCAAATCCCCAACCAGCATTATGTTCAATTTGATTGATGTAAAGTAATTTCATGGATAAATGTTATTTTTTATAGAAATTTTAAAGTTTCAGAAATTGCTAAATCAAATTTTTCTTTTGCGTGATCAACTAAAAATTGATTATACTTATCTTCATCAATGTCAAAATTATTAGTTAAGTTAATGATTGTTTCAGCAATTTCATTTAAATTCTCAGATACAATTACTTGCCAATTGTAAGTTTTCATAACTTTTTCCATGATATAACCACTGCTAATAATTACTGGTTTTCTTAGTTTGATAGCTTTTGACAAAATATTGCTACTAAATGAGTGTTGTCGGTATTGAAGATAGATGATATCAGAAATTTTCAGAAGATCATTAAACTCTTTTTCATTAGGAATGTAATAATCAAGTCTAATATAAGAATTTTTAAATAAATTTAATGATAATTTTTTAATAGTTTCTAGTTCTTTTTCAGAATAGCAATGTTCTGGTAAATGACCAAGAATCAATACAAAATATTCATGAGGATTCAATTTTTGACAAACTTCTAGAAGTAACTCTAAATTTCTTTTGGGCAATAAAGCTCCTGTAAGAGATATAATTTTTTTTCCTTGAGATAAGGATTTAATTTTATTAAACAACTCAGAGTTTTTGTTGGTAGTTATATCAATTATTTCTGGTAGGTAGAAAAATTTCTCTTGTTGAAACCGAAATTTAAAAAATCTCACATAAATTGGATGTAGGGAAAGTACAGCTTTACAAGAAGGTAATGAAAACAGATTTTCTGCTAAAAATCTTTGACGACTTTTTATTTTTCCCCAAGAAGTAGAAGATTTATAGGATGGTTGAATTGATAGGGTTATCCATTGGGTTGGTAAAAATAATTTTGCTACCCATAAAGGAACAATCGGAAGAGATGTATCTGCATCAGTAAAAAAAACAGGGCTATCTTTACCGATTTTATTAAGTAAGTCTTTGATAAATAATAAAGAACTAAGAGATGAAAATTGATAAGGTAATTTTTTGAAAGTAAGTAAGACTATTTTGTCAAGTAAAAATAGAATTTTACATAAAATTTTACTTGGTAAAGATAATTTGTAGTCCAGAATGCAGCAATTTTTAATATTAAACTCTTTTGTCCATTGATCAAGTTCTAGGTTATTTTCACATACAGCATAAACGAAAAATTCATTTTTTAGCAAAACTAATAAAATATTCTTGAAATATATTTCATGATGTCCTTTCCAAGTAGAAATATCAATTAACAAAATTGCTTTCATTTATTAATTCATGACTCCCATTGTAAATCTTTGGATGCAAAAATTTTATTACCATCAGTCATACCAACTAGACGATATTCGTGGGAAAAAAGAAATTCTTGAATAGCATTTGGATAAGGTTCACTGTGAACTTCAACAGAAATTAGTTTTGGTGTATATCTAGAAAAATCTAAGCCCATAAGAACGTTTAAATCATGTCCTTCACAATCTACATTGAGATAATGAATTTCTTGATCAGAAAAAGGAGAAGAATCTATTATTTCTGTTAACAAAGAAGTTTCAATAATTTCCTCCTGTATAGGTTGTTCACCAATAATAGAATTAGTTTCTACAGATTCTAAACTAATAATTCTGTTAGTTGCTCGACCATAATATTTAAGTAGCTTGAGTTTTTGTTTTGAATTTGATAAAGCAGCTAAAATATTATAATCATTTGGTCTATATCGGTTAAATTTATCTATTTTATCTTGGTCTATATCTATATTGATACCTTTATATCCTTTTTTGTGAAGGAGTAATGTATTAGAGATTGTTATAGGATCAAATGCACCGCAGTCTATATAGATGCCTGTACTTGGATCTAGTGTACGTAAAAAGCGGATAATAATTAAATCTTCACCAAATTGGGAAAAAGAAATATTTGCATTACATTTCTCTTTAGCAGATAAGTTGAGTTGATTAAAATTTCCAAAAGAAGGTGGAAATAGTTTTAATTTGATAGGTCTTAAGAAGTTTTTTAGACTTTGTAATTTTGAAATCATAATAATTTTGGATCTTCGGTACTTGTTATGCTAAATTACTGGTCGGTAAAAGGAAAAATGGAACGGGGGAAAGAGAGAATATTTTGCCATAATATTCAAAAATATGGCTCATTTCTTATACATAGCAATGTTGATGAGATTTTTTGTTCAGACTTCGCATATTATGTACTTAAGAGCCATAATTTTCATAATCATTTATTTTTTTGCTAAAGCCCAAATACTTGCAGGATATAATTCTTCATTTTTCAAACTATGCCAATACTTAACATAATATTCACAAATACCATTTTTAGCATGAGAACTTAAACATTGTCTATTTCCCCAAGAACCAGTTTGAATATGTTCGAGAGGAAATCCACATTCAGCCAAAAAGTATTTTAATCCAGTTTCTGTCCAGCGCGTACAATCAACTGGACAGTGATGTACTCTGATTAAAAATGGTACTGTGATCAAAAAGTAACCTCCTGGTTGAACCATCTCATAAATATTACGTCCAGCCCGGTAAGGCCATAGTAGGTGTTCAAAAACCTGTTCTGCAATCACTAAATCAAAACTTTCATCTAATTTTTGACTACAGATATCCAAGTCTGGATAATCCAAGCTTTTATAAGAATGAAAGCTAAAATCTTGCCATTGTTTACCAGATATTTCTAAAACCTTTAATTCTAATGGATTGATACTTTCAACCAGTTTTTTTGTTTCCTGGTTCATTACTATCCTAATCCACTGTTCACACTCATTACCCATGCGCCAGTAGAGATTGTAACCATAACTAATTATTTGTCGCCAGCTTTGAAATACTTTATCTTGTAAAGATGCTTCACTGTTTTGAAAAATCTTTTGCCAAGATGTTATCTCTCTTTGCAAGGTTTGGGATATACCTGTTTTTAATGTTAGTCTCATTGCATCAAAATCTAGAAATTAATTTTCAGATAAAAATTGTTTTAACTTTTGCTCAAACTCATTGACTTCTACAGAGTAATGTTGTTTAGAACCAATATGAGATCTGTAAAAATGATGGTTAAAGCCTAAATGTTTGGAAATCACAAACATACAGGTAGAAATATGTTCTGGTGGAAGAATTTCCATGACATTTAAAGGTTGCCCATACCGATAAATAATGTTTGAAAAAGCTGAACCTTGTTCACCCACGATATAACTAGCATTAGCAAATGTGTTAATTTGCTCTTCTAAAGATAGTGTATCACAATTAATATATTCAAGACCTAAGTTAAGACAAAGCTTAATTATTTTTTCACGGTTAGAAAGATTTCTCTTATAAGGGGGTAAACGCCCAAGAAATATCCTTTTATTTTCACTGCTAGAGGCTATATCAATGTTTAACAGCCTCAAATTTCTTAAAATACCCTGTTTTGTCAATTCATGGGATCTAATAGAAATCAAGTTATCAACCTTAATATATTCTTTGTTCTGAACAATCCAAGATAAATGTTTGAGTCCTGCTAAGGCAATAGCACTTTGAAAATACGAAGAGTTATACAGTTTTTTGCTGACAATAATAGGTACATCAAACAATAAATTTAAATCAGATAACAAACCTAGTTTTGACAAAATATCATTGTAAAAGTGAAAGTAGTTATTATCTCCCCAAGGATGACGAAGTAAAATAGCCCTTTCAAAATGAATAGTTGATTGATTTATCTTATAGAGAGCTAATGGTAAATAAGGAAGGGGGACAGGTTGTCCTGATGGTAAAGCATAGCATTCTTCAATGATTGCATTTGTTCTCGCAATTACCCCTCCCATTAATGGTTCTATAACTGTAGGTTCTTTGATTTCTATAACAAATTCTTGATGACGATAGGGACTATAGGTTGTTAACTCATAAAATCGCTGTTTTGCTGATAAATCATCGTCGGGTAAAATGAGATGATCTGATTCTGTAGGTTTAAGAAAATCAGTATTTAAATAATGAACAATATGGTCTAAACTTGAGTAAGATACTCTTTGCCAACCCAAGTTTCTGAGTTGAAGTTTTAACTCAAAGGGAATAGCTTGAATAATTTTTTTCATTTAAGAAGCTGCTGATATAATTGCATATACCGTTGAGCCTGTAAATCAAGAGAATATTCTTGAAGGGCTATATCTCGACAATTTTCGCTCATCTTTTTTAGTAATGTTTCATCTTCAAGTAACTTGACAATTCCATCACAAAAATCTTGTGTATTTTCTGGAAGAGCTAAGTAACCAGTAATTCCGGGACGAACTAAATCAGGGACACCGCCAATTTTAAAAGATACCATCGGTGTACCACAAGCCATACTTTCTTGCAATACCAGGGGTAAATTATCCGCACGGGTGGGAAAGATAAACAAATCAGCCGCAGAATAGGCTATTGACTTTAGGCGATCGCTTTTAAGATAACCAAAGCTGAAAACTTTCATATTTATCAAAAGACAGATACCACAATAAATAATATAGTTATTTTTATTCAGTTTAAAATTTGTAGTCTTTTATCTCCCAATAACCATCTGGATGATCTGAATTTTCCCTTATCAATTTTTTGCACTTATATCCCCATTGAGAGACTAAAAATTTTCTGACTTTAGGAATTTTCTTCAGTCCTGTTAGTAATATATCTTTAAATAAGTTAGGTTTCCACTGTAAGGAATGACGCATAGTTAATAAAGATGCTTCTGCTTCTTCAAGATATTCTTCAATATTTCGACTTTTTTGATATAGTTGGTGACGAAATCCACCTAGAGGAGAGGATGTACCATATAAAAAATCAGTTTTAGTATAAAAGCGACACCATAAATCAAAATCACTAGCAAGTTTAATATTAGTAGAAAGACACCCACCTGTTCTCTCCCAAAGCCCTCTACGCCAGAAGGTTGATTCTTGTTGAATCCAAGCTATGGCTTCATAGTTATTTCTAGGTAGATAGCCACCCTCAAGAAATGCTTCGAGTGCGTAACCTGGAGTAGAACCAAAACCAGAGCAAAAACCGTCATAATCCCAATGTCCTGGACTAAGTGTAGTCAACCATTCAACATTAGGGAAACTAGACATAATATCAGCCACTGTTTTCAAAGCCCAAGGTAAATACATATCATCACTATTAAGCCATGCCATTATCTCCCCTGTGGATTGCTTAAATCCTTTGTTGATTGCATCATATTGTCCGCCATCAGGTTCACTGCACCAAAAAGCTAAGTGCTTTTCATACTTCTTGATAATGTCAATGCTTCCATCTGTACTACCACCATCAATGATTATATATTCAAGATTAGGATATTCTTGTATAAGAATGCTTTTAATTGTTGCTTCTAAAAAAGGAGCTTGATTGAAAGACGGGGTAACTATAGAGATTTTAGGAAACTTTGATGGTGACATTTGCATTGATCTCTTGAGCTTGTCCTTAGAGGGGTATTCTTTACTCATGTTGCTCTCTTGGTGCTGTCTATCCACAGCTTATCCCTTTTCCATTACTTCAGGATTCATAAAAATAATTTCCTAATTGTCAAATCTTTATATGATAAAGGTTTAAATTTTTTATTCAAAATAAAATTTGGAAAATATTTTGTAACATTAGTAAATTGCCAAAACTCTTGTTTAATAAAGGTTATAAATTTCGTGTTTCTAAAAGTGATACAAGAGGCTTATACCCAGAGAGCTTTTTAATATCTCTTCAACTTTTCAAGCATCCTCTTAGGTTTACTATTTTTTTCCCAAACACGCACAATCATGTCAAAGGTATTTATCTTAGTCAGTTCTCCAATCCTAACTTGACTATTTTTTATATTATCCATTCTTAATTTTTCATTGTTTAACATATTTACAATTAAATTTCCCATCTGTTCTATGTTCAAAGGAGCAAAAATAAATCTTGAATCTCCAATAGTTTCCGGGAGAGAAGTAACTGAAGAACAAATCACAGGAACTTTTAAAGACATTGCTTCTAAGAGCGGAAAACTTCCTGCTTCATATAAAGTAGGGATGACTACTAAAGAGCAATTTTTGTATAACCAATATAATTCTGTTTCTGGTACAATGTCCATAAAATTAATTTGCTCTGATACCGTTGATTTTGATAAATTGTTTTCTATATTTGGGAAAAAACCGGGGTTCTTTTTACCAGTACAAATAACATTAATAGAGTGATCGTATTTATCTTTTATTAATTCTATTGCCTTAATTAATGATAAATGATTCTTATGTTCCCAGGTTTGAGCAGGATAAAGGATAAAATCTTTTAAACTAGTATATTTTTTAGCATAAAATTCGGTTTCTTGTTCAGTAGGAGATGCTAATTTTATTTGATTGTAAGGAGGTGGACAAACATAAATCTTTGATTCAGTCAAGCGAAAATACTTTATCAAATCTTGCTTGACATGATCAAAAGATACAACTACACCACTAGCATATTTAAGAGATTTCCAATAATGCTCTGCTCTTGCAGCACGCTCTTCTGGAGTAAAAAATTCAGGAAAATGTAATTCTTGGACATCGTGCATTGTCACAATATATGGATAAGGTAAATCGTAAATTGGTGCTGTTTGATAAGGAACATGAAGTAAATCAATATTTAAGGAAGAAAACCAGCCATATAAGGGATTAAGAATTAAAGGCAATTGACTATTAAGATTCAATTTATTGATAAATTTAGCTAGGATAAGTCCTAAAATTCTTCCCAAACGTTCAATTAAATTAAACTTATACGGAATCAGAGCTATTTTAGCGGTTGCTTGATATTTATCAAATAATTCAAGACAATCTTTATGTACTTCATCAGTGCATAAAATTAAAATCTCAATATTATGATTTTTACTGTGACTTAACAATAATTCAAGCATACGCCAAGCATAGGGAGAAGTTCCTCCTCCATATATACTTGCACTGCCTAGCCAGTAACCTATTTTCATTTTAGATCCTTCCATAGATAACTTGATTACATTTTTGAAGAAGTAAATCTACGTTCCTGACTTTGACAACTTTAATGTTCAAACCATCAGCCACACATACTGACCCCGGTAAAATACTTTTACGAACTAGTGTGTAAGCACTTGTAGTTACCCCATCACCAATTTCAACTCCTGGTAACACTACTGTATATGTTCCAAGAATAACTGCTTTACCTATTTTTACATCTCCTTTCCGGACTTTTGTAAATTCTTCTGGAATGGTTGGATTACCAAGACTATTTCCTAAGTAATCATCAGTAGCAGTATAAATGCAGACACCATTAGAACATCCTGAACAGGAATCAAATATTATTTTGCCTCCCGAACCACTTAGTACACTATGAGGTGCTAAATGTACATTAGATCCCAAGTAAATTGCTCCTTTTAATATACAAAAGTCATCTATACGGACTTTATCTCCGATTTCTCCTTCTGAAATATAAAGTGAGCATTGTCGAGATACTAGAACACTTGTGCCAACTTTTCTGAATCCTTTTTCCAGAAGTTCCTCTCTACTAAAATAAGATGAATTCTCAATCATATAATTGGTGTTATTGTCCTTATTTTGCTTGACCAAAAGAACATAATGATTGGTAGATTTGCATTATATCTTGAGTTTCTAAATCTGGATAACTGGGTAAATTCATACCTCTCCATCCTATATCTTCAGCTACTTTGTGTTTCTGAAATTTATGCGAATACATTGGCATAGTATGTACAGGGTAAAAAACTGGTCGGGTTTCAATACCTGCTTCTGCTAAATGTTTTCTTACCTGATCACGTTGATTTGCTTGAGGGATCAGTATAGAAATCATCCAATAGGAATGAAACACATCCCCCACTTCTGGATGAACTTTGAATTCCGTATCTTTTAACAACTCTTTGTATAGTTCAGCAATTCGACATTTTTTTGATAAAATATCATCTATTCTTTCCAGTTGAGCTAACCCAATCGCAGCACAAATATTCGTCATGCGGTAATTATAACCTATGACATCGTGCCAATACTCCCGGTATTTAGCCAACCCTTGTCCTTTGAAATGAACAGCACGCTCAAAGATAGTTTGATCATTGGTGATTACCATTCCCCCTTCACCAGTTGTTATGGTTTTATTTCCATAGAAACTAAAAGTTGCTATGTCTCCAAAAGTGCCTACATGACGACCTTGATATTTAGAACCTATAGCTTCAGCACAATCTTCTATAAGAAATAGTCTATGTTCATCAGCTATTTCTTTGAGAACTGACATTTCACAAGGATGTCCATATAAATGGACTGCCATAATTGCTTTAGTTCTGGGTGTAATGCTTTTGCGAACTTCTTCAGGATCTATTTGCCAAGTATCAGGAAGAGAATCCACAAATACAGGTGTAGCTCCTGTGTAAACAATGGCATTAACTGAAGCAATATAAGTTAGAGTAGGAACAATAACCTCATCACCAGTACCGATGCCAAGAGCGACTAATGCAAGGTGTAAGGCAACTGTTCCGTTAGAAACTCCGGTGGCATATTTTACATCAACATAATTTGCAAATTCTTTCTCAAATAGAGAAACATATTTTCCCTTGGAAGAAATCCAATTAGAATCTAAACAGTCATTAACATACTTTTTTTCATTACCAGTAAGGCTGGGTTGATAGACGGGAATTTTGTACATTTTTATTAAGAGTATTTAATTAACTATATTTTGTTTTATTCAAGATCCACCAAGGGTAAAAAAGATAATATTTTATTTCCTTCATCCCAAGAAAGATAAGATAAATTTCCTTGTTCATCACGAGATTCACGAAACTGACTTGCTATATACCCTTCTGCTACCGTCAATTCTTTAATAGCAGTTGGTTTTAAATCTTGACGGACAAAAAAAGCATTGTTACCAACACTATTACATCCCACAAATGAATATCCTTTAGCTTTTCCTAAATTATAAAGTGCTTTTAGAGAAGCTCCTGCATACAGCATGGAATAATGAGCCTCAGAACGAACAAAAGATGGATCATAGGGAATTGTTACAGCTTTATCTTTTCCAAATCTAGAGTTATATTCAATAATCACTATAGCCGGGGCTACAACATCAATAGCTTGCCATACCCAATAATCATTACCGTCAATATCAATTGACAGAATTCCTATTTCTCCTTTTATACCATTTTCAGCAATAATTTTATTAATATTATCTTGATCAATAAATGCTTGAACAGCTTTTAAATTTCGCTGCCAATATATGGAATCTTGCTTAATATAACTAATATTTTCAGGACTTCCATCAATAACTAAACCTGCCCAATTGTCATTTATCAGTAAAAATCTAGTATTGGATTCGGTATAATTCTCAACTCCAAATTCAATAAATATTTTATTAGGTATCTCAATATGTCTTAAAAGCATCTGAATAATCCCATCTTCTCCCCATTGAGAAAACACTTGAAACTCATTATCTTGTAATTCTAATTTATCTAGAGATTGTAACTGCCGAGATTCGATTCTTCCCAAAGTTTCTTGAATTTTAATTAGCCTACTTTGTATCGAAATAAGTTTGTCAAATATAGCCCCCAACAAATTAATTTTTTCTTTAAGCTTAGTGTAAATATTCATAATTTGCCTTATTTATAGCTAATTCTTTCCAAGAAAAATCTACAAGCACTACTCCAAAAGCCAGACCTTTATATAAAGCCATCTTGCTACCAGTTTCTTCAATCTCAAAACTCATCAGGGATTGATGAAGAGATAAAATTTCAACATTGGGAATATGAGAACCAACATTAATACTATAACAGCCAGGAGCCAGAAATAGAGCAGGAATTTCAACTTCCGCCAAGTAAACTCCCTTAGAGAGTTCAGAAGATAAATGAAATGACCTATCAACAGTAAAAATTGGAATTCCAGAAGAGTTTATCACCTTAAAATCAACTTCTAATCCGTTAATATTCTCTGCAAGTTCATACTCCAAGCAAATTTTTATTGGCTCTCGTACGTCAAAAACAGAGCTAACATTGCCTTTCACATCTAGTAAAGACACTTTCTTAAACCAAAATCGCTGATTTTCAGATTTATTAGTAAGAATAATCTCTCCAGAATGTTCGGCACCATAGTTTAAATACTTACTAGTTATCTGTTCTGTGTCCCCCTCTGAATTAACCTGACCATTAACTAGCCAAATAGCCCTTTGGCAAAGTGTTGTGACAGTTGCCATATTATGGCTAACAAATATTACTGTCCTCCCCTCCTTCCCCACATCCTCCATCTTCCCCAAACACTTCTTCTGAAACTGGGCATCCCCCACAGCCAAAACCTCATCAACAATCAAAATCTCTGGCTCTAAATGCGCCGCTACCGCAAACGCCAACCGCACATACATCCCCGAAGAATACCGCTTTACAGGCGTATCCAGAAACTTCTCCACCTCAGCAAAAGCTACAATTTCATCAAACTTCCGCTTAATCTCCTCCTTACCCATACCCAAAATAGCACCATTGAGAAATATATTCTCTCTCCCCGTCAATTCTGGATGAAACCCTGTTCCCACCTCCAATAAACTAGCAACCCTACCCTTAATTTTAATACTCCCTTTTGTCGGTTCAGTAATTCGGCTTAAAATCTTCAATAGAGTTGATTTACCCGCCCCATTGCGCCCAATAATCCCAACTCTATCACCTTGTTTAATATCAAAGGATACATCCTTTAAAGCCCAAAATTCCTCAAAAGCCGGATTTTCATTCTTAGATTGAGGATTAATTAAACTACCAATAGATTTAACCTTATTAGTAATCACATCTCGCAAAGAAGTATAACGTTCCTGCTGCTGATGGCCAATAATATATTTTTTACCTAGATTTTCAACACGAATAACTGTATCTGACATAAGTATTAATTTATCAATTTGAAAATTATTGATTTGACGGCTTATATATCTCAAGATTAGGCTAAATTTAGCATTTAATTATAGAAGTAGCCAAATTACCCACCCATAGTATATTATTAGCTCACTTATAACACACTTATTTTATTTTATAAGTTACCAGTAGTTATCCCCTATATAGGAATAATATTTGATTTTTGATAGCTTGCGTGGCGTAGCCATACAAGACTCAGTAGGTATCAATTCTGTCTTTCCTGTTCCCTGTTCCCTGAACACACAAGTAAATATGGCTAACGCCACGCTTCGCTATCAGGAATCAAACCGGATTCCTATATTTGAATAGGATTTTCTCCTCAGCTTGTTTAAATTCAATATCAAATAAATCAAACACAACTTCCCTACCCAATAAAACTTCTTGGCAATCCTCATTTTGTAACCAGGCAACAGGCGCAAAAAAGGTATAATTATCAATCTGCATTTCAACTTGTCGGAGTACATATTGTACACTCCCCCCTACTCCTTCTCCATTACTCAGAACTTCTCCTTGAGAGAGGGCATATCCTAAGTCTGTGCCTAAATAAAATGTAATTAGGCTAATATCCGAACCAGAATCTACAAGCATTTCCAGGATTTTAGAATTTTGAAAAGTTAGACAGACTTCGTATTTTGGCTGCCAATCATGTTTTTTTGACTGTTCTAAAACGCACTGGAAAAAACTTCACTGGCTCAACAAATTCGTTCTCGTAGATCCGCTCAGTGATGTAGTCAGAAGATTTTAAGTTCTGAAGGTCAATTTGCTGTGTCATGATTCTATAATCTTGGTGATGAGCTATTACACCATCCTTAGTGTAAATAATCCATTCTCCACGATATTGTTTTAGTTTTCGGTAATTTGCTTTACGCCATTCTTTGGCACTATTGTATTTTTCGTTCATATTTAGCTATAGGAAAATCGGGGATCTGGGCATGATCAGATTATATATTCAGTTACCATTATATTTATTTCTTTCATCGCCCAATTGCTGACAATATTAGATGCCTTGTAGAAAAAGTTCCAGATTTTGGTTAGATCTTTTCTGTACTTTTGCCTCTTGATCACTAACTAAACAATAGATCATAAGAAGGTTGCATGGAGGGACTGAGATCAAAAAGACCATCAAAGCCCAACTCACTGTTCAATACTATCCGGTTCTGTCACTCTCGGACAACAATAATCGAATCTATTTTTTGTAACTCTGATTTTATACAGGTTTGCGATCGCCGTTCTCTAAGAGGATGTTTGAAAAGTCGTATCCCTTGACACTCTCAGGGCTAAAGCCGCTGAGATTCTTGGTTCAACGAGTCCACTTAACTTAGAACCCTTGCGGTATCTAAGCCAGAGGTGGTTCTCTCCCCAAGCGTTAACTTTCCCTCTGCCCGAAGGTAGTTGCATTACTGCAAATTTTGATTGAGTTTAAATTCTGTGCTGTCTAGCTCCCATGAAGATTTTACCTATTCGGAGGGTAGTCACTAAAACTATGG
>JBAXRM010000032.1:0-31702 GCA_037131225.1 Nostocales cyanobacterium ELA583
TATTACTTTTGACTTTTGATTTTTGACTTTTGACTTCCGCGAAGCGGTACTAGTGGTCTTTTAGCGATTATTGCTAACCATAATGAGTAGACCAGAATACACAGAGGCTGTTATGAACTACCCATCAACTATCTGGGTTTCCTGCCGTAAATAGGCTTGAATGAACATATCCAGTTCACCATTCATGACATCAATAATGGCGGTGGTTTCGATGTTTGTCCGTAAATCTTTCACCATTTGATAAGGGTGAAATACATAGTTACGAATTTGATTACCCCAGGAAGCCTCCACCATATCACCACGAATTTCGGCAATTTCTTGGGCGCGTTGTTCTTTAGCAATGATTAACAACTTTGCTTTCAGACGTGCTAAAGCTTTTTCTTTGTTTTGCAGTTGGGAACGTTCTTCTGTACAACGAACAGCTAAACCAGTTGGTAAATGCACAATGCGAACTGCGGTTTCTACTTTGTTAACGTTTTGTCCACCTTTACCCCCAGAACGAGTGGTGGTAATTTCTAAATCCTTGTCTGGAATGTCTAACTTGACGGTGTTATCTATTTGCGGCATAACTTCGACTCCAGCAAAGCTAGTTTGCCGTTTTCCGTTAGCATTGAAGGGAGAAATTCTGACTAAACGGTGAGTACCCATTTCTGACCGCAAATAACCATAGGCGTAGCGTCCAGTAATTTCGAGAGTGGCGGATTTGATACCGGCTTCGTCCCCTTCTGATTCTTCAGCTAAAGTGACTTTGTAACCATGATCTTCTCCCCAACGGGTATACATCCGCATTAGCATAAATGCCCAATCTTGCGCGTCCGTACCACCAGCACCGGCGTTAATTGTCAAAACCGCGCCTTGATCATCGTAAGTTCCCGAAAGAAGTTGTTGTAATTCCCATTGGTCAAGGTCATGATTGAGTTTGGTAACGGTAGATTCCGCTTCTTGCAAAAGTGCTGTGTCGGTTTCTAGTTCCAATAACTCAACAACTGCTCTGGTATCATCTAAATTAGTGTGCCACTTGTAATACTGATCTAAATGGGATTTTAGATCATTGAGTTCTTGCAGGGTGTTTTGTGCCTGGGTTTGATCTTCCCAAAATTCTGTTTGGGCGGAAATTTGTTCTAAATCCTGAATTTTGGCTTTGAGTGCGGGTACGTCAAAGATAGTCCTGGGTTTTACCCAGGCGGCTAGACAATGTTTCGATTTCGCGTTTTAGTTCTAATACGTCCATAATTTTGGCTCAAGTTGTAAATGCTTGAGATTTTTCAAAAGATAATTTGTATTTTAAATTTTACTAGATTTTGGTAAGGTTTCAGGGATGATTTTTTCGGGCTGCGCCCCGCTACGCTAACACGCAGAGAAGGAGTTGAGGGGAAATTAGAATTTGATGGGAAATTTTGGGATGTTTTGGGCTTTGGTGCGGGCTTCTATGGCTTGTTGGTAATCTGGTTTATATTCTATGGCTTTGTTGTAGGAGGCGATCGCCTCTTGGTATTGTTGCAAATTTAACCAAGCATTACCCCTACTGTACCAACTTTCATAATGATTGGGTTTATAACGGATTGCTTTATTATAGGAGGCGATCGCTTCCGAATATTTTTGTAAATTATATTGTGCATTTCCTAAATTGTACCATACTAAATAATCATTTCCCTTTAAATTAATAGCTTTTTTATAAGATTCTATCGCCTCTGGATAACGTTTAACTTGATGTAATGTCCAACCCCGATTATACCAAGCTTGATACTGTTGAGGATGAGATTTAATCACTTGATTAAAAGAATCAATTGCCTCTGGATATCTACGTAATGTCATCAAGATATTACTTCTGGATAACCAAGCTGCGGAATTATTTTGATTATATTGTACAGCTTGATCATAAGCTTGTAAAGCAAATTCGTAACGATTTAAATTAACTAAACAATTACCTAAATTATACCAAGCCAATCCAGAATCAGGTTTTAATTCTACAGTTTTTTTATAAGCTGTAATTGCTTCTTCATACTGTTTAATATTTTGTAATGCTAATCCTTTTTTGTACCATAATTCAGGATTATCGGATTGTAAATTAATCCCTTGTTCATAAGCTTTAACTGCATCATTATATTGATTAATTTTTATAAAAATATCACCTTTGATTTGCCAAACTTGAGGATTATCATTTTTTAGCTGTAAAGCCTTATCAAAAGTAGCAAGTGCTTCTGGATAACGCTTGAGATTTACCAAAACAAAACCTCGATTAGTCCAAGCTTCTAAATAAGTGGGTTGCATTTGAATAGCTTTATCATAAGCTAATAAAGCTTCTGGATATTTTTTTAATTGAAATAATGCTTTACCTTGCCCATACCAAGCTTGAGGATAATTAGGTTTCAGTTCTCCAGCTTTTTCATAAACACCTAAAGCTTCTTCATAGCGTTGTAATTGAATTAAAGTATTTCCTTGATTATATAATTCTATGGCATTAGTATTATTCATGCGGTTAATCATGAATATTGTACCGCCACTACCAATACCCAACACGAATATTCCTAATAGCAATTTCCAGAATATTGATTTGGTAATTTTGGGCTTTTTAACTTGATTTGGTAAAGTGGCAGGAGAAAAAACTATTGTTCCCGATGTATTTTTATTTAATGCTTGTAAAGCTTGTAATGCAATTGTCGCTGAAGCATAACGTTGACGAAAATCATAACACACCATTTGATTTAAAAATTGGGCAAATTCTGGAGATACAGTCGCGGAATTTTGCCAAATAATTTCATTAGTTTCTACATCTTTCTCTAATTGATCAGGTGATAATCCGGTTAAAGCTTGAATAGCAATAATTCCCAAAGCATAGATATCACTACTAAATTTTGGTGTTCCTTGTGCTTGTTCTCCAGGAGTGTAACCAGGTGTACCAATAGCAACAGTAGCTTTAGTAATATCTGGAGAATTTACTAATTTAGTCGTAATTTGTTTAACTGCACCAAAATCAATTAAAATTAACTTACCGTCTTGTTCTCGTCTGAGAATATTTCGAGGATTGACATCACGATGAATTACCTTTTGTTGATGTACAAAATCCAAAATTTCTAAAATTTCTTGTAAGAGAGAAATAACCTGATCTTGAGTAAAAATTACACCTGATTTTAATTCTTGACTGAGATCATTTCCCATAATCAGTTCTTGCACAAGATAGAATTCGGCATTTTCTTCAAAGTAAGCTAAAAGTTGAGGAATGCGATCATGACTCCCTAATTTGTATAAAACTTGGGCTTCTGTGTCAAATAACCTTCTAGCTATTTCCAGGTGCAAAATATCAGTAGACTGGGGTTTGAGTTTCTTAACTACACACTGAGGTGATCCGGGTAACTGAGTATCATTAGCAACATAAGTTTCACCAAATCCCCCACCTCCCAGGTAATTAGTGATTTGGTATCTGCCTACAAGGGTGTTTCCTAGCATTTTATCAGCCTATTTGACTATTATGTTACATTATGACAATATTCTCATAGAAAAATAAAGAAATGAGAAAAAATCACCAATCCAAAACATTAAAGTTTAGATGATGCCGATGGATGACAATATTCACAGTTGGCGAAAGCCTATTATTAATTATTAGTTAATTGGGATTCACCTAGTCATAGTTATTTTAGAAATTAAATTAGATTGGAGTAATGAATTAGGAGATTTAATTAATAATTGGGGAATAATTTTGGCTCAAACAAATATTGCAATTGCTAACGCTTTTTTTATAATTCTGCGGTTTGAGTAATTGTATTTTTGCGGCTATTTTCCTTGCCTGTATCCTCAAATCTATTCCCCTATCTGGGTTTATCTGCGTTTATCCGCGTACCCTGCGGGAAGCAAGCTACAATTATTTTTGATATTCAATTTAAGTGACTGCGATCCTGTTGATACCGAAAAACCTGTAAGATAGAGTAGTTCATACTGGAATTTTAAAATAACTTAGATGTCTGTAGTTTCTAGCATTATTGTGAAAGTTCCCGCCACAACGGCGAATTTAGGACCAGGATTTGATTGCATTGGTACGGCATTGAAGCTGTACAATGAATTTAAATTTACTATTCTCGATATAGATGGCTTAATTATTCAAGTTTCTGGCACAGAAGCAGAAAAAGTACAAACTGATGCAAGTAATCTTTTGTATCAAGCATTTGTCAAATTATATGAATATATCAAACAAACACCTCCAGAGGTGAAAATAGAAATTAAGTTGGGTGTACCTTTGGCGCGAGGTTTGGGTAGTTCTGCGACTGCTATTGTTGGGGGGTTAGTGGCGGCGAATATATTGGCGGGTTCGCCTTTATCTGAGTTGCAGGTGATGGAATTAGCGATCGCCATGGAAGGACATCCTGATAATGTAGTACCAGCCTTATTGGGTGGATGTCGTCTGGCTGCTACCAGTAAAACAGGTTGGGAAATTTGTGATATTCCCTGGCATCGAGATATAGTTGCAGTGGTGGCAATTCCTAACTTTGAATTATCAACCTCAGAGGCACGGGGAGTTTTACCTACAGAAATCAGTCGCGCTGATGCAATTTTCAATATTTCCCATTTAGGTTTATTGTTACGGGGTTTAGCAACTAATCGGGAAGAATGGTTAAAAGCAGCCTTGCAAGATAAGTTACATCAACCTTATCGCCAATCCTTAATTCCTGGTTACGATACCGTTAATGCGGCGGTTGTAGCGGCTGGTGCTTATGGCATGGTAATTAGTGGTGCGGGTCCGACACTTTTAGCTTTAGTTGATACAAGTCATGCCAAATCAGTGGAGATAGCAATGGCAAATGCCTGGATGGAGAAAGGTATAAACTCAATTGTGCGATCGCTACCCCTAGATACGCAAGGAGCAACCATTCTGTAATCCGTAATGATACAAGCCTTAATTATTTTTAGATTTTTCAAATACCCTCTAATACCCTCTAGGAGAACCATCACCACGAGGATCTGCTGCTCCTTCTAAAGTACCATCTTCTCTAACTGTTATAGCATTGGCATTACCCCAAGGTGTAGTTTCCTTAATAGTGTGTCCCCGACGGCGTAAATCTGCCAAAGTTAAAGCATCGAAACCCCATGTTTCTACTCGCAATTCATCAGGTAGCCACTGATGATGTATGCGTGGCACAGAAACCGCTGCACCCACATCCATTTTGTATTCCAAAACATTCAAAATGATTTGCAATACTTGGGTGATAATGGTACTACCACCAGGCGCACCAACAGCCATTCGCAAGCGATTGTTTTCAGTAATAATGGTGGGTGTCATACTAGAAAGAGGCGTTTTGCGGGGAGCGATACTATTAGCTTCATTACCCACTAACCCAAAAGCATTTGGTACTCCTGGTGCAGCAGAGAAATCATCCATTTCGTTATTTAAAACTATTCCTGTTCCCGGTGTGACAATCCCCGCACCAAAGCCGAGATTAATTGTGAAAGTTAAACTAACGGCGTTTCTATCTGCGTCAACTACATTTAAATGACTCGTTTCTGTTGATTCATGAGATTTTAATGTTTTGAGTCCAGGTTTTATTTCTGTTGATGGTGTCGCCATATTCATGTTAATTTCTTGGCGACGTTTTTGGGCATAGGCTGGATTAATTAATTGAGAAACTGGGATTTTGACAAAATCAGGATCACCTAAATATTTTGCGCGATCGCTATAAGCAATTTTCATTGCTGCTATCATTAAATGTATAGCGTCGGGATGATGCCATCCTAATGATTGAAAATCTGTATCATCAATAATATTTAAAATCTGCAATAAATGAACCCCTCCTGATGATGGTGGTGGCATAGAACAGATTTTAGCTTTGCGAAAGTTTCCACATACAGGAGTTCGCCAAATTGGTTTATAAGCCTTTAAATCTTCCAGAGTAATTAAACCGCCATTTTTTGCCATATCTGAGGCGATAATTTCGGCAGTTTTGCCAGTATAAAAACTTTGGGGATTTTGAGAAATGGCTTCTAAAGTTTTTCCTAAGTCACGCTGTACCAGCTTTTCTCCTGGTTGATAATATTCACCATTGCGGGTAAAAATTTCTTTTGCGGCTGGATTGTTTAGGATTGTTTGTTTACGAAATTTGTAAGCTGATAAAGAACGCCAAGAAAGCCTATCACTAATTATAAACCCATTTTTAGCCAGAGCAATACTTGGTTTAACAACTTCTCTCCAAGGTAACTTACCATAAAGACGATGTACTTCATACATTCCTGCCACAGTTCCCGGTGTTGCTACTGCCAAATAACCATCTATACTCATATTTGGACGCACTTTACCATTAGCATCTAAATACATATTTCTAGTAGCTTTCATGGGTGCGCGTTCTCGAAAATCTAAAGCTTTGATTTCCCCTGTTTTTTCCGAATGGAATAGTAAGAAACCACCCCCACCAATACCAGCAGAAAAAGGTTCAACTACAGAAATAGCAAAGGTTGTTGCTACTGCTGCATCTACTGCATTTCCGCCTTTTTTTAACATTAAAAGTCCGGCTTCACTTGCTAAAGAATTGGCAGAAACAACCATCCCTTTTTTGCTGCGGAGGGGTACGGTAATAGTGGCTGATACTGCTTGGCAGGTGAGGACAGCAGTTAGGGAAATCAAGGAGATGATGAGGTTTTGGGTTTTGGTGATGGTGGGCATTTTTATGATGGATTAAGTAGTTATATCAGTGTCAAATTCCCAGCAATTCTCATTTTAAGGTTTCATGACATTTAAACCCTTACATTCATAGGGTTTTACAATTCTTAACAAATCCGGGGATCGCTGAAATGGCGCAAACTCGTTTCAAAATGAGAATTGCTGTCAAATTCCTTAGCACAAGCTGAAATTGATTTCTGTTGACCTTCTATAGTCCAATAATCTGGTCCCTGAACTTCTTTTTCAGAAAATCCACGCTCTATCATAATTTTTTTACACAATCGAGTTAATGAGTAATCTTTTCCATCAAACCATTTAAACTTTTTCTTCTCAACTTGGAAAGTTGCACATTTAAACTTTTCATCAATCGTGTTAATATCTAATTCAGTTTCAGGAGATTTTGTCAAATAAACCTTTGTTCCTTCTGCAAGTAGACCATTAGCTATAAGTATTTTTACAGCGTTTTCACTTCTTTTAGTTTTAGATGCTTCATGTAATGCTTGATTAGTTTTTTCTCTTATTTTAACTTGATAGTCTTGAGTAGAAGGTAAAGGAATTATTTGTTCAATGTTTAAGAATATTTCATTATTAATCTTATATAACTTTAATTCTATGCAGCGAATATCAATACCCTGCTCATTTAACCACAATACAGTTGTGGTAATCTCCTGAGAAAAGCTAGGGGCTATTAATATAATATGTGGTGTATTACTAATTAAAACTTCTTCATCATCTTCCAAAGCTAGAAATTTTTTAATGTCTGAACGTGCGTTATTTACGTCTTCTTCTGGTTTAGTTAGTTTAGTTAGAAATTCTTTATAAGCACTGACAACAGCTTCAAAATCCATAGTAGAAACCATTGCTGCATATCGAATAGCTTGAAGTTCACTGTGTCCAGCGTCTTCTACTCGTTTCAACTCAATTACTACTAAATTAGCATTTTTATCTAACGCCAGTAGATCAATTCTGCGTTTGCTATCTTCCCAGTTACCAAATTCTTCTGAAATGATCAATAAATCTGGATCTATGGATTGAATATTATCTCTAAATAATGGTTGTAAGTGTTGTCTTTCAAGAATTTGACTCTTGACAAAATTGCCAGGTTTAAGTTTTTCCAACGTTTTTTGGGCGGTATCAACTTTGCAAAAAGACATATTAGCTTAGTGTACATGGTGTTGCAAAAATATTACCATACAAGCGTGCGGATTTATTAATACTATTGTATTTTTCTGTAAGCTTGATTTAATTTACTCAACATCAATTGTATTTTCAGTTAAAATAACTATAAAACAGATTTTCATCTTTTCATCTCCAACCATGCAATTAATTCTCTACAGCAAACCCGGTTGTCATCTTTGTGAAGGTTTACAGGAAAAACTGGAACAAATCAAAAATCTCAGTTTTGAGTTAGAAATTCGAGATATTACTACCCGTGATGATTGGTTTGCAGCATATCAATATGAAATCCCGGTATTGTATTTACTCACTAGTGACGGTAAAGAAAAACTGATACCTCGTCCTTCTCCTCGTCTGAGTGTGGAACGTCTGGAAAAAATGTTAAGTGATTACGTGAAAAGCTAAGATGGGCGGTTAGAAACCGCCTGATGCTTTTTCAATAATCTCTTAAACTAATAAATTTGCGATTATCTCTATTTATTCAAGGTTTTTTGGCAAAAATAAAGGCTTTTGAGTTCTCTTTCTCAACTTAAGCTACTGTACATGGTGCATATTATTCTATTCTAGATAAAGTGCGTTTAATTAAAAATTACACCTATGACCGACATATCCAATATCAAAATTACCATTGCTTTCACTGATACAGACTTAGACGACGACGAAAAGAATCAGGAAGTCCAGAAGCTTCTGAGTCAAATGCAAAAGCTGGATAAGGTAGAAGACGTTAACAGACGTTAACCGAGTGTATAAGACTTTCCTTTTCCCACGCTAGAATCAACATTTCCAAAATTCGTTACCTGGCACTGCGGGGATTTGAGCATATTTCTGATGACATTATGTTTGTTGATATGCTGCTAAAAAATCTTCCCTTGATATTCCAGCCTGAGTGCAGATTGATCTTAGTGTTGAACTTTTAATCTGAGAATGATTAGGCATCGTTAATGGTGTTTTTGTGCCGTCTTCATTGTTTTTTATCATCACAATATGTTCCCGTTCTCGAATAATACTAAATCCGAGTAACTCCAAGGTTTTAATAACTTTTGCTTTTGGTGCATCTACGGGAAATTTAGGCATTAAATCATCACCTCAGCTTCCGCTACAAAAGCCTCTAAAATTGGTGATTCATCTTCTAAAACTTCTTTGCCAAATACTTCTATATGACATTTAATAGCTGATTTCACATCAGCTAAGGCTTCTTCATAGCTATTACCTTCACCAACTATAACTCCTTGAATACCAAGGGGGTAAGCAATATAACCATCAAAGTGTTTTTCGACAATAATTTTAATTTGTTTCATATAGTTCATTTTGGAGGATCTAATTATTTGTTAGGTTTTTCTGGAAGTTGGTTTAAAGTATATCTAGCTCTAGTTTTGAGAATATTCAATTGATCAACCTGTACCAGTAATTTGTCTAAAGTTTCAAATTCCTCATTTGACAATTGATTTTCAGAATTTTTCATTAATAACTTATCTAATTGAGTCTGAGTTTTGGGAGACAAAGAAGTTTCTACCAAAGCTTGTAATTCATCTAAACTTAACCCAATCAATAATTCAGTATCTGCTGATAAGTTGGTTAGTTTTTGGTAAGTTTCCAGATTTAACAATACACCAACTTTTTCCCCCTGGGTATTAGTTATATACTGCACTGATTCAGACATGGTTTTAGATGTAAGTTAAAAAATTAGTGTGCATCATACTTATTCTAGTGTATCTTCTTATTGTTAACCAATTAGTTCAATAAATTGAGATACAGCATCATATTTATTCATGATAAAATAAATTTTATATTTCTGACTCTTGTTTACAGTTTTTTTTGAAAAATAATGAGCCTTTCAATTGAGCGTGTTTTAAGTCAAATTGATCAATTGACTCTAGTAGAACAAATGCAAGTATTAGAGCATTTAGTGAAGCAAATGAAGCAATCTGTAGAAGCTGTTGCGGTAACTCCAAAGCCTAAGTATAAGGTAACTGATTTTTATGGCATAGCTCCCAATTTACTAGAAGGAATGGATGCCCAAGAATGGGTAAATCAGTTGCGGGATGAGTGGGAAGAACGCGAAACATGGAGACAGCCTCAATGAAGCTAAGTGATGCTTTGCAGGGTGTAAATAAAGTTTTCTTAGATACGTCTCCTGTGGTTTATTATGTGGAGGCTGTACCTGCTTTTGCTGAAGTAGCAAAGGGAATATTTACTTTGATAGGGGAAGGACAAATGCAAGGGGTGGTGTCTCCTGTAACCTTGGCTGAATGTGTAACGTTACCTATTCGTTTGGGACAGGTAGAGTTACGACAAAGGTTTACAGATTTGTTGACAGCTACGGAGGGAATTTTATTAGTGAATATTGATGCAGTAATTGCCCAAGAAGCGGCTGAGTTACGAATTCAGTATGGGCTGAAGTTGCCGGATGCGTTACAAGTGGCAACTGCTATTGCTGCTGGTTGTGAGGCGTTTTTGACAAATGATGTGGCTTTAAAACGGGTGAAGGAACTGCGAGTTTTGACAATGGTTGAGTTGACAGTTTAAAAAAATAAAAAATTATCATCATTTCTGTACTTTGCATAGCGACTTTAATCACCTTGAGATATTTAAGTTAACCTACTTAGTTTAATCTCCGATTTAAGCTAAACATTTACCTATAGAATCAAAAGATGAAGCCATTTTGGGTATATATCTCCCCATAAACAAAAAATAATGTTTAAATAGGCGCAAGACAAGCTTGTGGCGAGGTTCACCAGATGAAATTACGGGAATTACTAGCGGCTGTAGATGGGATTGAGTTTGTAAATATACCAGATATTGATATTCAAGGACTGAAAACTAATTCTCATGCTTGTACGACGGGAGATTTGTTTATTGGGATGCCAGGAACTAGAGTAGATGGTGGGGAGTTTTGGGCGAGCGCTTTAGCGGCTGGTGCAGTAGCAGCAATTATTTCCACAGAAGCAATGCAGAAAAATCCGCCCACATCAAAGTCTGTAGTCATTAGCGCCGATAATATGACTACAGCTTGCGCCCAAATAGCCGCCGCTTTTTATGGTTATCCTGGAAAAAAACTAAAAATGGTGGGTGTAACTGGGACAAATGGGAAAACTACCACTACCCACTTGATTGAACATTTCCTAACACAAGCGAGTTTACCGACAGCGTTGATAGGCACACTTTACACGCGCTGGCCTGGTTTTGCCGAAACCGCTGTTAACACCACCCCTTTTGCTGTAGATTTGCAGCAGCAATTAGCAAAAGCCATAAATGCTGGTTGTGAAACTGGGGTAATGGAAGTTAGTTCTCACGCTTTGGCACAGGGTAGGGTGTTGAGTTGTACTTTTGAAGTAGCGGTATTTACTAATCTTACTCAAGATCATTTGGACTATCACAAAGATATGGAGGACTATTTTGCCGCGAAAGCGTTGTTATTTAGTCCTGATTATCTCCAAGAACGGGCAATTATCAACTCTGATGATGCCTATGGTAAACGGATAATTGCATCTTTGCATCAGGAACAGGTTTGGAGTTATAGCGTTAATGATCATACCGCTGATTTTTGGATGAGTGATTTAAGTTATCAACCCAATGGTGTCAGTGGAATTTTACATACTCCCAAAGGAAATGTAGATTTTAGTTCTCCTTTAGTTGGTCAATTTAACTTAGAAAATCTTTTGGCTGCGATCGCTGCTGTTATCCATTTGGGGTTAGATTTACAATTGGTAGCTAACGCCATTCCGTCATTTCCCGGTGTTCCTGGACGCATGGAACGGGTGCAAATTCACTCACAACAAGATATTAGCGTGATTGTGGATTATGCCCATACTCCCGACAGTTTAGAGAATTTGCTCAAAGCTGCCCGGCCGTTTATTCCTGGTAAAATGATTTGTGTATTTGGTTGTGGAGGCGATCGCGATCGCACAAAACGTCCGAAAATGGGTAAAATTGCCGCTGACCTTGCAGATATAGCTGTAGTCACATCAGACAATCCCCGCACGGAAAATCCAGAAAAGATATTACAGGATGTTTTGGCAGGTATTCCTGATATAGTCCAACCAATGGTAATTAGCGATCGCGCCACTGCTATTCGTACCGCTATTTTACAAGCACAACCCGGAGACGGTGTATTATTGGCTGGCAAAGGTCACGAAGACTATCAAATTCTTGGTACTGAAAAAATCCACTTTGACGACAGAGAACAAGCGCGAGCAGCCTTACAGCAAAGAATAAACAGCAAAAATTAGATCATTAGACATCTGGTAAGAATTAAATTCTGTAAAACCCCCTGTAGAGACGTTCCATGGAACGTCTCTACATTATTTTCTGGAGATGTTTATTAAATTTGTATTGTATCGCTTATTTGAAGTTTCCCTCAAAAAAATGCTGGTGATTATGTGGGTACAGAAGAAAAAATCAAGGGGTTGAGTCATTGAAATAGTTGAATTTTATGATTTCTTGGCAATTTCCTATCTAGAGTTAGAAAAAAGGCTATTCAAAATTAACTTTATCACGCTTGTAGCCTACAACTGGTAATGGTTTTGTATCTAACAATAAGGTGCGCTCAAAAATTGCTCCCAATTCCACAACCCAAAAACGTCTAAGTTCTTCGAGCATCCCCTCCAATCGTCTAGCTCGGCGGTTGAACTGACTCTGTACTAGCAGTTTCGGGAATAAACTCACATAAGGCGTAATATGTATACATAAACTTATTTATACACATCAGCAATGGAAACGTATTATCTGCGGATAATTATTCTAAAGATTTTAAAATAGTATTCTCTTGTGGAAAAAGGGTTTGAATTTACTGATTTTCCCAATCTCACCCTTTCCGACCGGCAAAGGAAAAAATTTTAGAGAAATTTAACAATGTGTACCAATAATTTGGTAACTTAAACACATAGTTCGCAACAATTAGGGAAAAACTACGTTGAGTTACCATCCAGATGCCATTGCCCCCCACGGTGGAGAGTTAATTAACCGGGTTGCTTCTTCAGCACAAAGAGAAACATTTCTCTCCAAGGCTGACTTTTTACCGCGTGTGGAACTTGATGAGCGAGCAGTTTCTGATTTAGAAATGATTGCCATTGGTGGTTTTAGTCCTTTGACTGGTTTCATGAACCAAGCAGACTATAACCGAGTCGTCACAGAAATGCGGTTAGCTAACGGTATTGTCTGGTCAATTCCCATTACACTGTCTGTAACTGAAGCAGTAGCAACCCCTCTACAAACAGGCGGTTTAGTGCGTCTGGATAACGCCAATGGCGAGTTTATTGGGATATTGGAACTGACCCAAAAGTATACCTACGACAAACAACACGAAGCCATCAATGTTTATCGTACTGATGACGCTAAACATCCTGGAGTGCAGGTAGTTTATAACCAAGGTTCTATCAACCTAGCTGGTGATATTTGGTTGTTACAACGTGACTCTCATCCTCATTTTCCCAGCTACCAAATTGATCCTGCGGCTTCACGGGAAATGTTTCGAGAAAAAGGCTGGAAAACAATTGTTGGTTTCCAAACTCGCAATCCCATCCACCGCGCCCATGAATATATTCAAAAGTGCGCTTTAGAAACTGTAGATGGTCTATTTTTACACCCACTGGTAGGGGCAACTAAAGAAGATGATATCGCTGCTGATGTGCGGATGCGTTGTTATGAGATTTTGCTAGAACACTATTATCCTGTAGATAGAGTAATTTTGGCAATCAACCCGGCGGCCATGCGTTATGCTGGGCCTAGAGAAGCAATTTTCCATGCCTTAGTCAGAAAAAATTACGGCTGTACACATTTTATTGTGGGACGTGATCATGCTGGTGTAGGTGACTACTACGGCACTTATGACGCTCAGTATATATTCGATGAGTTTGCGCCAGAAGAATTGGGAATTGTACCAATGAAGTTTGAACACGCTTTCTACTGCAAGCGCACCAAACAAATGGCTACAACTAAGACCAGTCCCAGTACACCAGAGGAACGGGTTCATCTGTCGGGAACAAAGGTACGAGAAATGTTACGTCGGGGTGAGTTACCACCGCCGGAATTTTCTCGTCCAGAGGTTGCGGCAGAGTTAACAAGGGCCATGAAAATTGCACCTGTCTTAGTTTAAGTTTAGTTTAAAATTAGAAACTTTACTCTCCGGACTTTAGCCTTTAAGCTATTAGCTAGTAGGCTGGAGTCTGACTGTTAATTATGAAACGGCGTAGGTTTTTACAAAAGATTAGCGGCTTATTAGCGGCATTGGGGTTAGCGGAAACTGAGTGGTTGAGTTTGGGAAATCCTTATTACCAAGCTTTTGCACAATCTAACCAGCGGAAGTTGGCATTATTGATAGGTATTAATCAATATCCACAAAGTCCTACCCTGAGTGGTTGTGTCACTGATGTGGAATTGCAAACAGAATTATTAATTAATCGTTGTGGCTTTGTACCATCGGATATTCTGACTTTAACCGAGGAACAAGCCAGCACGAAATTTATTGAAAATGCTTTTTTAGATCACTTGGGTAAGCAAGCCAAATCTGGAGATGTGGTGATTTTCCATTTTTCCGGTTATGGGACTCGTGTGAATTTGGGAACGGGAATATTCCAAAATGCCATAGTTCCTGTTGATGAAAATAATTTATTAGGGACAAAATCTGTTAATTATTTATTAGAAGAAATGCTGTTATTGTTATTGCGATCGCTCCCGACGAATCAAGTTACAGCAATATTAGATACCAGTTACTATCATTCTCGTGAATTAAAACCCACTGGTTTACGAGTTCGTACCCGTCCAGAATTACCAACAGCAACTTTACAAACAGCAGAATTGGAGTTTCTATCGCAACTTAAAAGGCAAAAATTACCTGTTAATAATCCTCTGATTATCAGTGCTACTTCAGAACTAAATCATCAAGCAGGAGAATTTATTTTTTCTAATTGGACTGCTGGACTATTAACTTATGCTTTAACTCAATATTTGTGGGAAACTATTCCAGCTAAAACAATCCAAGTGTTTCTTTCTGGTGTTGCTACTTCCATGTATCAGCTAGGTGGAAAACAACAACCAAGTTTATTAAGTGAGCAAAAAAAATCTCAAAATACTTTAGTTACTAATTATTTCCCTATTGATAATTTGAGAAGTATTGGCGTAGTTAAAGCTATAGAAGAAGATGGAAAAACTATCCAGTTATGGCTAGGAGGATTACCTCCCCAAGTTCTGACAAATTATGGCGTAAATTCTCGTTTAATTCTGGATACGGGAGAGGAATTAATTATCAGATCACGGAATGGATTAATCGCTAAAGCCCAATTTACAAATAAAGAAATTACTAACCTACCTTCGGTGGGGCAATTAGTTCAGGAAGTTGTGCGTGTATTACCCCAAAATATTCATGTTAATGTGGCTTTAGATCAGGGTTTGGAAAGAATTGAACGGGTAGATGCGACAAGTGTTTTTTCCGGGATTAGCCGCATTGCGAATATTGCTACCATAGAAGAAACTGCTGATTATGTGTTTGGTAAAGTTGCTAAATTACCCAGCCGTTATGGTCTTTTTTGCCTGGGTGGTGAACTAATTATTAATACTATCGGAGAAGTTGGGGAAGCAGTGAAGGTGGCTGTACAGCGATTAAAACCAACATTTTCGACTCTGTTAGCATCAAAGTTGTGGCAGTTGACAGAAAATAAAGGTTCTTCCCATTTACCTGTGAGGGCGACTTTAGAGATCGTTAATAATGTTTTACCCCGGGTGTTTATGGTGAGGGACACTTTAGGAACTGCTAGTAAAGATAACACTTGGCAAACACCTGGCTATGAAGAAATAGCTATGCCGACAATTCCCGTAGGTAGTCGCCTACAATATAAAATTGAGAATTTGAGCGATCGCTCTGTATATTTAATTTTAGTAGGTTTAAATAATAATCAAAATGCCTTTGCTTTTTATCCTTGGGAAGTTTTTCCAGAAATTGATATTCCGCCTACAAAACCTCAATTAATAGAAGTTCTGATTCCTGCTGGTAAAACTCTCAACATCCCAGAGAATCACCCGATAGCCGGCTGGTTACTTCCCACTCGTTATACATTTTGTGAACACCAGATTATTCTGAGTACAGCACCGTTTAAGGAAACTCTCACGGCATTAGCGATGCCTCCGAGCGAAGCTATCGCCAAATATCCTACCACAGATCAACAAGCTATTAGTCCCATAGCCAATCCTTTAGAAGTTGCCCAAGCCTTATTACAAGATTTACACAATGCCAGTAAGGTAACAACAGATACTAATGTTACTGGTGCCTATATTTTGGATGTCAATAATTGGGTAAGTTTGAACTTTAGTTTTCAAATTGTTTAGGTTTGGGATTTACCGCAATTCGCGTTCAAATCCACCACAAAAAAGGTATCCAAATAAATTCAAAAAACAAACCACATGGAACGTCTCTACATTCTTTTTTGGATATGTTTATTGTAGAGACGTTACTCTGCGGTAAACTTTCGCATATCTGCAACGTCTCTACCCATGAAGAATTCAATCAGACTTTACTTAGAGTGTGATTTTTCAGTAATACCAACATTAGCTTGGGCTGTTTTGCCATTCTTACCGTTAGAATTACCGTTATTGCGAGGTTGAATTACCCCATAACCACCGTGATTACGTTCATAAATAACGTTAATCTCTCCGCTTTCTGCATTATGAAACATATAAAAGTCGTGTCCCACCAGTTGCAATTGTTCTTGTGCTTCTGCTAGTGTCATTGGCGGCATAGAGAAGTATTTAGTGCGAACAACCTCTTCGGGTAATTCAGCGGTGCGATCGCCTATTAAATCCGCTGCAACAGTCTCTGGTGCTAATGCTTCATTAGTTGATATAGGTTGAGTTTTATGATCCTGCCTTTTTTCCTTATATTTCCGTAATTGCCGAGCAATTTTATCTGCAACTAGGTCAATACTTGCGTATAAGCTTTCGCTGCTTTCCTCTGCACGGATAACACTACCACTAGCATAAATAGTTACTTCTGCTGCTTGCTTGGTACTTATTCGGGGATTGCGAGCTACGCTTAAATGGACATCCACTTGATTCGTGATGTTCTGGAAGTGACTAACTGATTTTTCAATCTTTTGATGCACATATTCGCGGATTGCATCAGTGATTTCAATATTTTTACCGTGGATGACAAGCTTCATGTAAACTCTCCCGCTCAATATTATATATGATGTGTGATGTTTCAGATAGGAATAGAAATTGCGGTCAGGCCTATCACTGCCACCAACACAAATCGTCACCTATTCTTGAGAAACTGCTTTTTAGCATTTTTAACACTTCCTGCATCTTAAAGATTGCGCTATTTATCATTATTTCCAACTGTTTGCCAAACAATTGGCTATTCAAGCAAAACCATTGAATTAGGCTCTTTTGAGATGTGGTTCTTAGAAATGCCTACTTCTATGGAAGTTTACTAAAATAGGAGTGCTTGCTCTTTTTTTACCTCTGTTGTTTTATTGACTATTGTATAGAGGATACAACCATTTTGGAAAATTTGCTCCTGATTGATGCAAACAAATTTTTAAGTTGCCATCAGTCAGTGAATTAGCTTAGGTTGTCTTGGTTTGATACTTATTGTAGAAGAGAACTCCTTTCAACACCATTGAGGTTATATATCCAAACTAGCACCTTATGGGTTTTAAACTATATTCCCTTGATGTTCCTTTAAGATCCTTTGCATAGCTTGACAATTACCCATTACCTACTAGATAATCACTGATGATTTCTAACACTCAATCTAATCAGTATCGTTGTTTACTATATAATCCTGGCTTAATGCCTTATGAAACTGCTCATCAGTGGCAGAGATCCCTCGTTGCAGAGCGCATTAACAATTCAGAATTAAAAGATGTGTTAATTGTCCTAGAACATCCCCCGGTCTATACTTTGGGACAAGGAGCAAACCCAGAATTTATCAAATTTAATCTTGATAAAAGTGACTATGATGTGTATCGCATTGAAAGAGGTGGCGAAGTTACATATCATTGTCCTGGACAATTAGTAGGTTATCCGATTTTAAACTTACGTCGTTATCGTCAAGATTTACATTGGTACTTGCGTCAGCTTGAGGAAGTATTAATTCGCGTTTTAGCAAATTATGACTTGAAGGGAGAACGGATTCCTGGTTTTACAGGCGTTTGGTTAGAAGGATACAAAGTCGCAGCCATAGGCATAAAAGTCAGTAAATGGATTACCATGCACGGGTTTTCCTTAAATGTTTGTCCAGACATGACAGGGTTTGAGCAAATTATCCCCTGTGGTATTGCTGATAAACCAGTCAGTAGTTTAGCTGCATGGATTCCCGACATTACCTGTAAGCAAGTAACTGATTCTGTAAATCAGTGTTTCTCAGAAGTATTTAGCGTAGATTTAGTAAATTCTGACTAGCACCGCAAGACGGAATTCAAAATCCAAAATTCAAAAAGCAGACTATACAGGCTTTTCAGATTAATAGGTAATGAAATCCTTCTCTTAATCCTGGACATCTTTTAATCTTGGACATCCTGATTCCGATAGTTTTCCAACAAAAATCTTTACAATAAAGAAGAATAGCAATCATACATAATACAAATTAAAAACAATGGGAATATTTGGATTTGGTAAAAAGTCAGATCTGCCTACATCTGAGCAAGCTTTACAAGGACGGGAAGAAGTAATGCGAGTGCCAGCACAACATTACGTGAATAAAAACCCCATCAAAGCACCTTTTCCCGAAGGCTTAGAAACTGCCATGTTTGGTTTAGGCTGTTTTTGGGGTGCAGAACGCAAATTCTGGCAAGTATCAGGAGTTTACACCACTGCGGTAGGTTATGCGGCCGGCTACACACCCAACCCCACCTATCAAGAAGTATGTAGCGGCATGACTGGTCATAATGAAGTAGTATTAGTTGTGTTTGACCCGAAAATAATTACTTATTCCCAACTTTTGAAAGTTTTTTGGGAAAGCCACAATCCCACCCAAGGAATGCGTCAAGGTAATGATGCTGGTACTCAATACCGTTCAGGAATTTACGTTTATTCTGAAGTTCAAAAACAACTAGCAACAGAATCACGGAATGCTTATCAACCAGCCCTCAGCAGTGCAGGTTATGGTCAAATTACCACAGAAATTTTAGATGCACCAGAATTTTATTATGCTGAAGAATACCATCAGCAATATTTAGCCAAAAATCCCGGTGGCTATTGTGGTTTAGGTGGTACTAACGTAGCTTATCCGGTAGGTATTGCTCAAGCGCAGGTTAGTTAGAACCATAGAAATCAACATAATATCCTAGGTTGGGTCGACCCAAGGAAACCCAACCGAGTCTTTGATCATAAACATTGGAATTCACATTTTTGATTAATTTAAATACTATGTCTTTACTCAAAACCTCGCTCATTGGTTTAAAAGCTGACTCATTCCGTCACCCTCTCGATTTGGAAGCCACCAAAACTCTCAAGCAAATTCCTGGTTTAGATATGATGGTGCGGAATTTGCTAGGGCCAATGGCTGAACAAATTTTCTATGTGGAAAATATCGCTTCTAGTATTTTGGTAGGAGAAAAACAACTCCCTGATTTACACAATTTATTATTGGAAGCTTGTCAAATTCTTGATATTGATGCACCTCAGTTATATGTGCGTCAACATCCAGCCCCTAACGCTTATACCTTTGCCATGCGAGGTAAACAGCCTTTTGTTGTGATTCATACATCCTTGATTGAGATTCTCACAGCAGCAGAAATACAGGCTGTAATTGCCCATGAATTAGGTCATCTCAAGTGTGATCATAGTGTATATTTAACACCTGTGAATTTATTAATTTTAGCAGCCGCCATTGTGCCAAATGTTGGTGCTGTGTTGGCTCAAGCTATACAGTCACAGTTATTAGCATGGGTACGCTGTGCTGAGTTTAGCTGCGATCGCGCCGCTTTGTTAGCTACCCAAAACCCCAAAGTTGTCATGTCAGTATTGATGAAGTTAGCCGGCGGTTCTCCCAGCTTATCAAGCCAACTCAATCTAGATGCCTTTATTGACCAAGCTCGCGCCTATGATGACATTAGTAAAACGGAATTGGGCGAAATGGTGAAATCTGCCCGCACAGCCGAATTAAGCCATCCTGTCCCCGTATTACGAGCGCGAGAAATTGATCGTTGGGCGAGTAGTCAGGAGTACCAAAAATTGCTTCAAAATCACAGTGTTAATGATAAAAGTGAAACTGTATCTCCAGGCGGATGGCGTAATTGGTAGATTTTGCTAAACCCGATCAGGATGTGGTAGCCGGACAAATAGGTATATCTCACATCAATATCAGTTAAACCTGACAATGACCAGTTCGACGTAAATTAAAAAGCTCAAAGTGAGTAATTACTATAGAACTATATTATACCCCTTATGTGAGTTGAAGGCTGGAAAAACGCAATCTCTTTCGTAAGGCTAGTCCTTGCTAGTAAAGTGGAGTCTGAAACCCTTAAAATGACGGGGCATTTTTAACTCACATAAGGCGTATTATAGCAGTTGACAGTTCTAAAAGTCGGTAGTGGTAAATATGTAGTGATAATAAAATTAGGCACTACAACAAGAATTATAATGATGAATAAAATACCAGATAGCACCAATATGATTATCTAACTTTTTAGAAAAGGACAAAGTTTTTCTGACCAAACGAGAAATTCTTTGACGCATTGTATCCCACATTCCGCACCTACGCCCTTAAAATCCCTTGAGTCGCTTCCCTCTCAGCCCTAAAGGGACTGATTTGGTGAATATCCCGACAGTAGAACATATCCGTAACATTCTGGATGGAATAGCAGCCAATCATCTTTTCCCATTGTTTAGATGGATTTATCAAGGTCTAAAAACTCAAGGTTATTTGAAGTCTCTAGCTGCTTGTTGTTGTTCGTTGAGGGTTTTAATAGCGACGACATTTCCTGTACTTGCTTCTATGGCGCTACAAGTAACCCCAAAACCACCTATTCCTAATTTTTTTGAATTGTGTATTTACCGTCAGCGATGATTTGATTTGGTGGCCATTCCATAGTAGATGTAATTATGGGGGTTTTTATACATGATATTACATTTTGTTGGCATCACGCTTGACGGTTACTGAGTTTCGAGAATTTATTGCCAAAAAGATAGGATTTAACGAATCTACGAAATTGCACCTTAGTCTGGTGCTGTGTAAGCGATACCTTAGAGGGTGTTTGAAAAATCATGATTGATGTGTAAAATATCTTTTTACCCTCCCATTGGAAAGGGAACTTGATTTTCCGGTTTCTCCTATTTATAAGGGAGATTAAGGGGGATAAAAAATCACAACATATTACTTTTTAAACATCCTCTTAGGTTGCCTTAGGCATCGCATTAAACATCTTTGAGATAATAATATTAAGATATTAACTGTGAACAATTGTTCACGAGTTATTTGGTAGATGTTCAGACTACTAAATAGATAGATGTTCTCGCAAAATCAAGAGTAAAAATCTTATTATCATAGAAACCAAATGGTCCCCTATATGTTGATTGAGTGGCATTTATACCATCATAAATGGTTGTTAACTGGGTACCAGAACTACCCAAAAAAGGTAAAAAAGGTATACCACCTAAAATTTGTTGTTTTTGTTCTAAATTTAAGTTAGACAAGAAAGTCTTTTCTTCAATAGGTTGCAAATCAGAAATTATGATTGTAGCCATGATTTTATTTCCTAATCCAACAGTAAATAGTTTTAGTTAGTGTGACAAAATATGTTTTGAATCTGTTGAAATAATTAACGCCTTACCCAAACATTAACTGTCCGAGCATAATCTATCGTATTGAATTTATTATCATGAAAGTTACCTGCTCCTTCGTAGGTGATTGACCTAGTATTAATACCATCGTAAACAGTATTTATAGAAATACCAGGATTCAGTCCCCAAGTGGGATAACCACTCCAAAACGTCCCCCCCAGGATAATGCCTATTTTTATTACCTCTAAATCATTAATGAAGGGTTTTAATTCAGTAGTATATAAGTCATCAATTACTATTTTTTTCATTATCTTATCCTCTGAATCTTCAGTTGGATTGACTCTTATATTTTTGCATTATTCTCTAAAAAATGATCTAAAAGTTGCATATCAATGTCTTTTTTTATGGACATAATTCAATACCAAAATCAAATCCCTGACTTCTTGAAGAAACCAGGGATTTGATTATTTAAATATTCCAAATATTTAAACTACTAAACAGACATCACTTCTTGCAAAATCAAGAGCAAAAAACTTATTTTTATAGAAATCAAATAGATGTTTATATAGCGGTTCTCGGTTGAGTGAGATACAAGAACCCCACCCCCAACCCCCTCCCCGCAAGCGAGGAGGGGGCTTATGATGTATCTCATTCAAGTGCATACCGCTATATAAAACCAAGTAATGAGACAGAATTAATTACATATTAGTTACTTACCTATTCTTTTCCAGTTAAGCATTTTAGTCAAAATTTTTGTGTAATTATTTTTGTCTCATTACTTAATTAACGAGATATCCAAGCATTAACTGTTCGACCATAATCTGTTGTATTAAATTTGTTATCATGAAAGTTACCTGCTCCTTCATAGGTTTTTGATATAGTATTGATACCGTCATAAGTTGTGATTATAGAAACATTAGGATTCAACCCTGAATAGGGATAACTGCCCCACGTCCCTCCTAATACAATGCCTACTTCTATTACATCTAAATCATCAATAAATGGTTTTAATTCAGTAGTGTATAAGCTATCCATCATTATTTTTTCCATTATCCTATCCTCCAAATTGTTAGTTGGGTCAACTTTTATATTTTTGCATTATTTTCTTAAAAATGATCTAAAATTTGCATACCAATGCCTTTTTCTTTTGGACATAATTTAATGAATTTTGTCTGCAATCCTAATTTTCTTTAAAGCTCTAAACCATTTTTTTGCAACTTCTTAAATGGATCTAAAATGAAGTCAATAACTCGACGTTGACGAATAATTACTTCAGCACTTGCTGTTTGTCCAGGGGTAAGAGGAATCTGTTTGTTACCAACTTGAATATAAGGATTTTCTAAAGTAATATCTAATTCATAAGTTTCTAGGCGATTGGCACTATTTTCCTGAATCTTAGAATTAGGAGAAATCCAATTAATTCGTCCTGATACAACTCCATATTCTTGGAAAGGATAAGCATCAAATTTGATTTTTACTGGCATTCCTGCTTTAACAAAACCACTGTTTTGACTAGGCATACGGGCCTTTAAAATTAAAGCCGCATTTTTTGGGGCAATTTGAGCAATCATTTGTCCTGTTTGTATCACAGAACCAGGTTTTTTAATAGGTAATTCAAATATTGTGCCATCAATAGGAGAGCGAATAATGCGCTGTTTTAGCTGTAAATTCAAGGATGCAATCTGTTCTTTTGTTTGCATAAATTCTGATTGAAGAGAAGTAATTTGATTTTCTAAGTCTTTAAACTGTTCCTGACTTTTTAATAATATTAATTCTCCTCCTTGTATAGCACTTTTATAACTACTTTCTTCTTCTTGTAAACGGAGTTTTGCTTGTTCAATTTCCGAGCGAACTTGATTCATGAGCGATTGATAACGACTGATTTCTTCTGTTAGCCGTAATTGTGCTGTTTGAATATTAATTTTTGCTTCTTCTTGTGAACGTTGACTTTCTTCGGCAATTTTTTCCAACTCTACTACTTTAGTTTGAGGAATTATTCCTTCCTTTAACAGTAGACGATAACGTTCAACCTCAGAAATATCTCGACGGAAACGACTGGTAGCTAATCTGTAGTTAGTTTGAGTAGATCGTATATTCTGTTTTGCCTGATCAATTTGGGCTAATTTCTCCAAATTTTGAAAATTATAAGCATTTTTTTTAGTCTCAAATGTTTGCTGTGCCTGATTAAGTTGAGCAATTTTCTCTAATGATTGAGATTGGTTTTGCTGACGTTGAATATTAATAGACATTAAGACTTGATTTTTCAGTATTTCCAATTGAGCCTTACGATTAATTAGTCCCTCTAATTTAGCCTTAGTCTGTTGTATTTCTGTTTTCAAAATTTCAGATTCCATTTCTACTAACACCTGTCCAGATTGAACCTGTGTCCCTTCTTTAACATTAACAGCAATAACACTACCTGTTACCACGCTATCTAATTTTTGTGTTGCCCCTTTCGGTTCTATCCTGCCACTAGCACTTCCTGTTTCATCAACTTTAGTTAACATTGCCCAGGGTAAAATAATTGCGGCAAAACTGACTAGCAAATACAACATTGAACGAGTCCATGCTTTTGGTAAAGCATCTAATAATTCTTCCGTACCATAAAACCAATCCTTGGCTTTATCTAATTTCTGATTTTGTATAAAAGCCATAGATTCAGTTTGATTCTGCGGCTTTATAGGAGTTGTTTGTTGTGTATAAACTGACTGTGGCATAAGTAATGTTGTAGTTGTGTGTTAACTGAATATATAGGAATCCGATTTGATTCTTGAACAAAATTACGTATTTGTAGCGTGCGTTACGCGAAACGCTAACACACCCTACATATCTGTTCAAAAATCAAATATTAGCCCTATAGATCCCCGACTTTTTAGAGAAGTTGGGGATCTGATTTAGTTGCAATTAAACAATTAATTTGTTTGAGCTAATTGTTGTTGATTGAGATAGAAATAATGTCCTTTTTTGGTAATTAATTCTTCATGTGTACCACTTTCTACTAAAACACCACGATCTAAAACTAAAATTAGATCAGCATGACGAACTGTGGAAAGACGATGAGCAATAATTACACTTGTACGTCCTTGCAATATTTTTTTGAGGTTGTTCTGAATAATCCGTTCTGATTCAGCATCAAGATGACTTGTAGCTTCATCTAATATTAAAAGTCGAGGATTTCCTAGTAAAGCTCTGGCAATTGCTAACCGTTGACGTTGTCCTCCCGATAACATTCCTCCACCTTCACCAATTTGGGTTTCATAACCCATTGGCATCCTTTTGATAAACTCATCTGCACCTGCAAGTTGGGCAGCTTCCATAATCTCTTCTAAAGAGGCTTCAGGATGGGCAATTGTGATGTTTTCCCGAATTGTTCCCCCAAATAAAAAGGTATCTTGATCAACAACTCCTATTTGCGATCGCAAGGAATGTAAGGAAATACTAGTAACATCTTGATTGTCAATTAAAACTTTTCCATCTGTCGCTAGATATAAACCTAAAATCAATTTAGAAAGAGTTGTTTTCCCTGAACCACTGCGGCCGACAACGGCTACAGTTTGCTCTGGTAAAATCTCAAAACTGAGATTTTCCAGAATGTTAATTTCACTTTCGGGATGATAGCGAAATGTAACATTATTAAAACTAATTTTCCCAACTAATCTGGATAAAAATTGCCGAGGCTGATGTTCTAAATCTTCCTCTGGCTGTGCTTCTAATACATCATTAATCCGTTCTGTAGCCACAATTACTTCTTGTAATTGATTCCACAAAATAATTAATCTTTGAAAAGGCTGAATAATATTACCCAGCAACATATTAAAAGCAACTAATTGACCAATAGTAAGTTGGTTCTGAATTACTAACCAAGCCCCAAACCATAGCAGTCCTGTACTAGCTAAAGATTGAATAGTAGAGCTAACTAATTGCAGTTGATTACTAATTAGTTGGCCACTAAAGTTCTTCTTGATTAAATTATTCAGCAATTCCTCCCAATGCCACCGCACTGTTTGTTCAATAGCCATGGAGCGAATCGAAGAAATCCCCGTCAAGCTTTGAATTAAATAGCTGTTTTCCAGCGTTCCCGCAGTAAATACCTCCCGACTAATGCGCCGCAAAAAAGGTGTGGCAAAAAATGTTAATAACACAAATGGTGGGACAATGGCTAATGTCATTACAGCCATTGGTGGACTATACCAAAACATTAATCCCACATAAACAAAAACTGTCAGTAAATCCAATCCAATAGATAAGGCTTCACCCGTTAGAAAACGTTGAATTTTTTGATTTTCCTGAACACGAGAGACAATATCTCCCACATAACGAGATTCAAAAAATGACAGAGGTAAGCTAAATGTGTGTTTAATAAAACCTACCATTAAGGCCACACTAATGCGGTTGGCTGTATGGTCAAGTAAATATTGCCTTAGCCCATTAATAACAACACGGAACAACCCAAAAATTAATAAGCCAAAACCTACAGTATTCAAGGTTAAGAGACTACCTTGGACAATGACTCTATCTAATAAGAGTTGAGTAAATAAAGGTGTGACTAATCCAAATACCTGAATTAATAACGAAGCAATAAATACTTCTAAAAGAACTTGAAAATGAGGTTTAACTAAATCCAATAACTGCCAGAATGGCGTGTTAGCTTCTTGCGTTTTTTTGAGCGAAGCTGTAGGCTGTAATAATAAAGCGTAACCAGTCCAACCTGCAAGAAATTCCTGGATAGTAAGCTGACGTTGCCCAATAGCGGGATCGGCAATAATTACCTGTTTTTTGGTAATTTCATAGATAACAATGTAATGTTTACCCTGCCAATGAGCGATCGCAGGTAAAGATTGTTGGGCAAATTTATCCAAACTAGCTTTCACTGGCCGGGTAGCAAAACCAAGACTTTCGGCTGCTGCACTCAAACTTCGCATGGATGCACCACTACGGCTAATATTAGTTAGATCCCGTAGCTTATTAATACTCAGGTTTTTACCCCAATAACGACCAACCATAACCAAACAAGCAGCACCACAATCCGCGGCGCTTTGTTGTTCAAAAAATGGATAACGTTTGGTAAATTTACGCCACCAATTTCCGGCAATTACAGTAGGAACAGGAAAGTATTTAGGGGATTTTTTTGCTTGTGTTAGTGTGGGAATTACTGGTTGAGTAAAATTGGCACTTTTGACAGTTCTTGATGCTTCAATAGTAAAAATGTTTGGAGACTCAGAAGTATTAATTAGCTCTGCCTTATTGAGCAGAAAATGATAAACACTAGGAGATACTTCCATGATCTTCTTCACCATTTTTTGAGGAAGATAGGCAATCTTTAAATTCACAGAAGCCCTAGCAACATAACTGCTAAAATCTTGTTCTGGAAATAAAGTTAACTCCCCAAATGATGAACCTGGAGTCAGAGTATTAATTAAATCATTAGAACTATCTAACAATCTCACCTTACCCGACAACACAATATAAATTCCCGGTTTGGCTGTTCCCGCTTGCCAAAATTGTTTGGCTACTGGTGGTTCAATAATTTCTAAAGCCTGAATACAATCTGCAACTGCTTGATCTGATAGTCCATCACCCAAAACTTGCTTAATGTATGTAGCTAACTGTTCCTGAGAAAACGCTGATAGCATTTCCTAACCTCCAAAACACTATTATTTATTGGTCTGGATCAGATTAAATGACCAATGAAAACTAGGTTCAGTTGGAGAATGTAAATCACTAATTTTAATCGCCAAATTCTGATTTTCAATAGTTATCAATGGGGAAATTTTGCGTTTGGTAGAAAGTCCCATTTGTTTAAGTAAACGGTTAATGTGGCGATCGCTAATTTGAATTCCTAACTCCTTCGCTAAATGTTTACTCAACCATTGCGCCGTCCAATCACCAAAAGCATAACCACATTCACGGGGACTACAATTAACTAATGTCTTCAATCTTTCAATATATTCATCATTAACAATCTTGGGTCTACCCAATGGACGTTGATTCCATTTGTGCGCCATACCCGCCTCCGCAACACCTATCCAATACCTGGCCATTTCCTGAGAACAACCAATCATTTCACAAATATGACTTTGCGATTTTCCCATATCTGCTAACAACATAATCTCAATGCGTCGCCGATATTCTGGTTGGGAATTAACTTGTAAATTTTTTAGCAACACCTTCCTCTGAAAAGGAGTTAAAAACTTACTTTGATATGTATCGTAAATATTAACAACCTGATCTTGATGAGAATAAGATGACATAATTCTTACCAATTATCTTCTAATTTCAAATTTGGGCAAATCTATCCACTGCATCTATGCCTCAAACACAGATGCAAAAATTATTACAGATATATAGCTATAGCTTGCATGACGAGATAGGAGTCATAGGACAGGCTGCTATGATCATTTAATCTGTAAATATTTGATGAGTATTCATTTAATTTTCAATATCTATGTAACAGGCATAGCTGTTTTCTCCCCCCATAAACAGCATTGTCTGGTAAAACACCTACAGATAAACACTGGTATTCGGCTTAATCAATCAACCCTAAAATATTAAATTCACCAGCAATTACGGAAAACTTGTGCCAAAAACTGTAGCCCCAAACTAGATAAGCTCAGAAAAGATATAATCTGCCTCTTACACTAGCCTAAAATCAAAAAATTCTCATCAGCAGACTTTCTTAAATATGAAATAGTCTGTCCGATAGCATGGTATCAGCCATTCATTTTAGATAAAAAAGTGACAAAGCTTTAATAGTTATCTTTAAATTCTGCTATATCTTCTTCTAAAATTCATATAAAAAATAAAATCTTCATCTCAGCTTCATTATATCTTTACAGAAAATTTATATAAATTAAAAGCTGATAAAAATCAAGCCATTAATCAGTAATGCCTAACTATGAAATAATTTGTGATATTCCTAGTACTAGTACACAATAGCGGACATTAAACAACTATTAAAAATATCGAAAAAGCCTCTATAGTCTAATTTTTGGATTTTTAATTCCGCCTTGCGGTACTATAGCGATTCTCGGTTGAGTGAGATACAAGAACCCCCCCAACCCCCTCCTCGCTTGCGAGGAGGGGGCTTATGATGTATCTCATTCAAGTGCATACCGCTATAGCTTTACCTAAAAATTAATTCTATTTATTTTTCTTCCCATGATTGATACCCTATTTCATGCCTACACACCGCTACTGATTTGGATAGGCTTAGGACTTGTATTATACTCAACACGGCTTAATCATTTGATTCTGTGGGTAGGGTTTAGCACTGCTAAACCCCTATAAATCTAGGTTTTTCATAATTTCATAAAAGTCCATTTTCCAATTGTTTTTAGTATATCTCGCATCACTATAGATAATTTTCTCAAGTTGTTAAGTCAAGGACTTTATTGGGTGGGTGTTCCTCTACAACTTTTAGTATTAACGCGGCATACAAATACATCCCCTCTCAGATGTATTATCTAGTACCATTGCTTTAACTTTTGTCGGATTATTTTTAGCACTCCCTCTGTGGTTAGTTTTGTTTAGCTAAATTCATATAGCAGAGAACAGGGAACAAAAAGGTAAAAAGGCAATTTTTGACATTAAAGAATGTGAATTAAATAAAGTGCAAAAGTAGGGTGTGTTAGCGACAGCGTAACGCACCATTCCACGTTAACTCAGAATTGCAGGTTATTAAATTTGCGTTCCTAAAGAAGAATTCACCGAGTCAGAATCAAAGGGAACAGGAAAGAGAGGGGGAGAGAAAAATAATTATTCTCTTACCTCTTGCCTCTTAATCTTTTGCTAACTTAGACAGTTGAGATATCTTTTTCTTTTTCTGCCAGTAATTCGTCTATTTTGACGGTGTATTTGTTAGTTAGTTTTTGGAGTTTGTCCTGTTGATCCCGTGCTTCATCTTCGGAGATTTCGGCATTTTTTTCCTGTTTGCGAATCAAGTCAATGGCATCACGGCGGATATTGCGAATTGCTACACGACCTTCTTCTGCATACTTGGCTGCAAGTTTCACAAATTCCTTGCGGCGATCGCTTGTTAATGGCGGAATATTAAACCGAATCACAACACCGTCGTTACTGGGAGTTAAGCCCACATCCGACAGAGAAATGGCTTTTTCAATGATGTTCAAGCTGCCCTTATCGTAGGGCTGAATCAGGATAATAGAAGATTCCGGTGTACTAATATTTGCCAGAGATTTTAAGGCTGTTGGTGTACCGTAATACTCCACATTAACCTTATCTAGTAAACTCGCATTGGCGCGACCAGTGCGAATTGTATTAAACGACCGCTGAGTGGACTCAACGGTTTTTTGCATCGTACTCTCAACTTCAGCTAATTTCACAAGAACCTCCCACAAGAGTGCCAATAGATTCTCCCATGACTGCCCGGTGGATATTACCTCGCACCGTTAGGTCAAATACTAGAATGGGGAGATTATTTTCCTTACACAGGGCAATTGCGGTACTATCCATGACTCGCAAATCTTTAGCTAAAACATGGGCGTAGGTAAGAGTAGTAAAACGCTTGGCATCAGGATAAAGTTTGGGGTCAGCGTCATAAATACCGTCTACTTTCGTAGCTTTAAAAATCACTTCTGCTTCAATTTCTGCTGCTCTTAAGGCCGCAGTGGTATCTGTGGTAAAGAAAGGATTACCTGAACCCGCGCCAAAAATTACCACCCGCCCTTTTTCAAGATGACGGATAGCACGACGGCGAATATATGGTTCTGCTATTTCTTGCATAGCGATCGCAGTTTGCACTCTGGTTTGAATTCCCATCCGTTCTAGGGAATCTTGCAGGGTCATGGCGTTCATGACTGTGGCAATCATGCCGATATAGTCGGCACTTGCCCGATCCATACCTGCTGATGCTGCTTTAAGGCCTCTAAAAATATTGCCACCGCCCACAACGATGGCCACCTGCACACCACTGGCGATTACCTCTCCTATTTCCTTAGCTATTTCCTTGACCACTTCTGGGTCAATGTCATAGTTCAGGTTGCCCATTAAGGCTTCACCGCTCAGTTTAAGTAAAACCCGTCGGTAATTCGTTCCCATGAAGTTCCGCTTTCTCAAAAAAGTTGCAATTGCCTCCAATTTAAGATAGCAGTAGAGTGACTATCTGTGTCTAGTTAGGCTGCGCTGAAAATATTGTTCGTGAGGGATAGGAGTCACCGAGTTAGGAGTCACCGAGTTAGGAGTCACCGAGTCAGGAGAAAGAAAGAATAAGGAAGAGAAGGGTTCGTCAATGATTCCTCAAATTTACCCGGTTATTTTTGGTAAAATACAAGGGTTTTAGACATCTATCTTCATAGTCAAATTCTTTTTTTATCTGACATTTTTCTTGCTTATAGATGCCTGGATATTTCTACCATTCTATCCTCTTTTTTAGAATGAAATAGCCCTGGTTAATGGTACGTAGCGAAAATAGATAACACCATTGGACATAGTTTTTTTAATCTATAAATTAATTCACCATAATCACGGTCAAAAGTCAAAATTATCCGCTGTTCAATTAATGCCAATTCTAAAACCTGATTATCTTTAATTGCTGGTGATTCTTCAGTTATAGATATAATATTATGGCGGTTCTCGGTTGAGTAAGATACAAGAACCCCACCTCCAACCCCCTCCCCGCAAGCGAGGAGGGGGCTTATGATGTATCTCATTCAAGTGCATACTGCTATATAACCCGTAGTTCTTGACACTCTCAGTGTCTTTAGACACTGAGATTCTTTAATCAATGAGCCAACTTACAATTGCTGGATTACTCCAACAAAAACAGAGGTCGATTCTCCTAAAGCGTTAATGACCGTATCCCTACCGTACTCGATTTTTGCATTTCATTTTTCACCAAATTTAGCTTTCCTAAACTGCAATACCGTTAGGTATGACTACGCACTCAACCAAATAAGTTAAGTTTTTACGTCGTTTAGTTATACTTAAATTCTAAGGTCGTTGAGATCATATCACATCTGCTGTTACAAGTCAATGAATCAGGCGAATAAATTCGCCCGTGTCGCTTATATCTCAGGTCTAAAGACACTGAGCTTTACGCTTACTGGGTAATCTTGTAAAATTTTTACACTTGTCAGCGGGAAGTTTTCATTAGCTATACTCAAAACGGCTAGAAGCTGGACTTTTTTATCATACAAAGAACCAAGTTCA
>JBAXRM010000033.1:0-31311 GCA_037131225.1 Nostocales cyanobacterium ELA583
ATCCTCATCAAGTCATTTATTTGTCCCGGTTTTATGTTTATTCAGCAAGCCCTAGATAATAAAAAGCGTAAAAAGCCTATCATCATGCGTCCTCATCCGGGTAAACCTGATGGGAAAACCCAATGGCGAGAGGTAAAAGTGGCTATTTTGTCCAGATTAGGACAAGGTGTTACCCGTCATGGTCTTGAAGCGCAAGTGATTGCAAAAATAGCTGAAACTATTCAACTTCGCGGATTATCATTTATCATCTGATGTCCTGAGAATCATCAAACTAATTCGTGAAGTACAACGTAATCCATTTGAAGGCACAGGACAACCTCAAGCACTAAAACACGATCTATCTGGCTGCTGGTCACGACGAATCGATCAAGAACATCGTCTGGTTTATGAAGTCTTAGAAGATAAAATCAGAATTCTTGCCTGCCGGTTTCACTACTGAAAATTGCTTTTTGGGGGTGTGGGAGGGCGATCGCTTTGGAGATGTGAGGTGCGATAGCGTTCGCGGAGCGTCCCGGAGGGAACTAGCGCTGCTGCAAGCAGTTCGCTGTTGTAGGGTAGGGGATGTGGGAGGTGCGATAGGGATGTGGGAAAATGAGATTTACGGCAATTCTCGCTCTCATCAAATACAATGAATGGAGGGCGCAGGCCCTGCGCCCCTACGGTTTTGGCGATGAAAAACTGTACCTCGTAACACTAAAAATTTGGGGTTTAACGCATTGCGCTAAACCCCTATGGGAGAATTAGATTCTAAGCAAGGACAAACTGTTTAGAATCTGTCAAACTCAAACTACTGGCTTGAATACCAGTCAGAGTCGCTAAAGTTTGATTGTTGAAGACAATCGCGGTATCTGCACCAACTTGATTTAACTTGAGTGTAGACGTGGTAATACCTAAACTAACAGCACCTTGAATACCAATCACATCAGTACCCAGTTGGAAGTCAAGCACGGTATTGGCAGCTTTGGGTAATTCAGCGTTGACAATCCAGAATTGGTCAGCGCCAGCACCACCGGAAATTAAGTTACCACCACCAAGACTAACTCTGAAGATATCTTTACCATCACCACCTAAAGCGCGGTCATTGCTACCCAAGTAGAAGGTATCATCACCGACACCACCAGATATGCGGTTGCCACCTTGACCATCTCTCGCATCAAAGGTGTCATTACCATCACTACCAAAAGTGCGATCGCCTTTATTCACAAAGATCGTATCATCACCGCTACCCAGATCAACGATATTGTTACCAGCAAAGGGAGAACTTGCACCCAAGACAGTATCAACAGTGTCATTACCTGCGCCAGTGAAGATGGTGTCATTGATGCCATCAGTGCCACCACTGACAAACAAATCATCTTTACCAGTTGTCCCCGCCACATATTGGGTAGCTTCTGCTATAGACGCAGATAGACCTAAACGGGAATCAAGGGCGAGAGATTTGTCTAGTTCCAAGACCACCATCTCATTGTTGTCAATTCCTGGAGGACGACCGATGGAGAAGGGATAGTTGTTATCGTTGGCGACTAAAATGGTTTTGCTATCAATTACCAACGCATCTTCAATGGTTTGGAAAGGCATATTGTAGGTGGTTTTACCATCACCATTGAGATCCTTGGGATCTTGGATATTGAGTAGGTCTGCTACTTCCTCCTTGGAGACAAAGCCGTTGGCATCAATTTTACTGAAGTCAACTTTGAAGATTTTCTTGAAAAGGGCGGTACTACCTTGTCCGTTATCCCGTTCAATGACCAAGAACTCGTTGTTATTGATGGGAGTGAAATCACCAATCGCATTGCTGGTACTTGCTAATTGATAGCGTCCTACTAAACCTTGGTAGCTTTCGCTGGCTACATCGAATTTATAAATCCGTACAGAACCAGCAGGATCGCCTACAACAGTTCCTTCTAGCATGGGATAGAGGGTTTGACGGTCTGGACTAAATGCCATGCCTTCAAAGCCTTGGGAACGGTTAAGGTTTGCGGTTACGAGGTCGCCGTAGTAGGGCTGATTGGGAGCGAAGTATTCCGGGGAATTATTGAAGTAAGGGGTATTTAAATTCGCGTTGGGATTGGCATAGCCTGTACCAGCTAGGTAATTATTCACCAAGACAGAACGCCCGGTTTTGGGGAAGTCGGTAAAGAAGCCGTCTACACCCAAATCAATGAACTTACGGAACTCTGCACCAGGGTCGCCTTTATAATCTGCGGGGAGGAAGAAACTGTCATTCCGCAAGGTGTAGAGGTGAACGATTAAACCTGCTTTATGGGCATCTGAGATGAGGGTTGTGGGCGTGCCTAAAACGCGATCGCCATCACTGATTTGTCCATCACCATTGAGATCATCAGCAGTACCATCCTTATTGGCATCTACCGTCAACTGAGGAACGATGCGCTGTTTATTCGGTCCAATTCCTTTGGCGTAGGTAGCAATTTCTGTTAAACCTGCTGGTGTAGAAATATCGGTATAGGTGCGTTTATCACCAGCAACTACAAAATCATAGGGTTGACCTGAACCACCAAACAATTGCACTAAAGGAATATCAATCCCTGCGGTGGGCATGATGGTAGTTTTCAGTGCCTTGAGGTTGGCAACTTCAAAGGATTGAATGAAGATCCGAGATGGGTCGGTAAAGTTCTCAGCTTTGAGGGTGTTTGCTAAGATTTGGCTGGTATTGATGCCTTGCTGTTGGAAGAAAGTAGGATGTTTGGTTTCGGGATAGATACCGATTTTGCGACCGGTTTCTAATTCGACTTGTTTCACCAAATCAATGACTTCTTTCAGGGTTGGGACTTTTAATCCATCCTTGTCAAAGGTAGTACCACGTAAAGCAGGAATCCGTTCGATCGCATTCAGTTCCTTAACTTCTGCCAGGGTAAAGTCTTCAGCAAACCAACCGACGACATTGCGACCATCTAAATTTTTGATTTTCAGGCGATCGGCAAACTTATCACGGAGATAAACATCGGTGCTAGTGTCGGTGGTATTGATAACCGGCTTACCATTGGTATCTCGTTGAATTGTGCCGTCATTATTGAGAACACCGACTGCTAACATGGGTTCGTGACGGGCAATTAAGACACCATCTTTTGTTACCACTAAATCCGGTTCAACGAAATCTGCACCTTGAGCGATCGCTAATTTGTAGGATGCTAGGGTATGTTCTGGACGTTCACCACTTGCACCCCGATGGCCGATGACGATGGGGGCTTTACCTGTGAGGGTATCAAATTTAGGCGTAGAGAGAACAGTGGGATTTTGGGGCGATCTGACTTGATTCGCCGTAATTTGATCCCGCACTAAATCTCCTGTACCGGGGAAGTCAGTGAAGTAACCATCTACACCCAAACTAATGAACTGACGGTACTCTAATTCAGGATTGTTATTGTAATCTGATGCTAGAGAACGGCTTTCATTGCGGAAGGTGTAAGGATGAACAAGCAAACCCTCTTTATGAGCATCACTAACTAAGCTGCTGGGCGCTAAAGTAACCTTGTCAGCATCATTAATTGTGCCGTCGTTATTGAGATCGTCAGGTTTACCATCATTGTTATTGTCTACCGTCTTCACCGAAACAATCTGCCGTTTCCAAGGTCCAATACCATCAGCGTAGGCAGCAATTTCTTTCAAACCAGTAGGAGTTAATAAATCTCCATAGGTGCGGGTGTCACCTTTAACAGTGAAATCGTAAGGACGAGCGTTAACATCTTGATACAACAATGTTCCATCATTAGCGACATCGTAGGCATCAAGCAATTGTACTAAGGGAAGATTCACACCAGCAGCCGGCATGATGGTATTGTTTAAATCCTTGAGATTGCTGACTTCAAAGGACTGAATGAAAACCCGTTTGGGATCAGTAAATCCTTTCGCTTTGAGGGTGTCAATCAGTTTTTCTTCCAGAGACAAACCCAAATTGTCGTGATAGGTAGGGTGTTTGGTTTCAGGATAAATACCGATTTTCTTACCAGTTTGTACCTCAACCTCTTTCACCAAATCAATAATTTCGCCCAGGGTAGGAACTTGGAGAAGACCGTTGTATACCTGATCTCGGAAACCTTGAGGCATTACAGCCCGCAGAGTTTTAATTTCTGCCAAGGTAAAGTCGGAAGCAAAGAAACCTTCTTCAGCCACACCATCTACCAACACCGTCTTTTTCCGACTAGCAAATTCAGCACGACTAGCTACATCAGTAGTATTGATGAGATTTGGTTCATGACGGGCAATTAAGACCCCATCCTTAGTGGATACTAAATCTGGTTCAATGAAGTCTGCACCGCGCAAAATTGCCAAGCGGTAGGCTTCTATTGTATGTTCTGGCAGTTCACCACTAGCACCACGATGGCCAATGACAATGGGGGCTTGACCGTTGAGGGTATTTAGTTTAACAAGGTTAGGAGTGGCGAAGGGTGCATCTAATAAAACACCATTGCTATTGAAATGTAGTAGGTAAGTTCCAAATTCATCACCTACCCAAATATCGCCCTTAGCATCAATCACAAAGGACTCTACATCAAAGTCAGCCCCGGTGAGTTCCCGCTTCACCGTATTTTTATTGACAATATCAAAGGGGATTAATTTATTGGGGTCAGACAATTGAATAAAGTTTTGAACCGCTACAGAACCATTACCGTTTTCTGTACCCGCAAAATTGGGGTCAACTTGGTAAAGTCGCAGGAGGAAATCAGCGCTGTTATTTTTTGCCCCAAAACCATTATCTGCTAAGAACCAAAAGACAGAACCACCACCATTAGGCGCAAATTGGACACCACTAAAACCTTGCACAGGTTGACCAGGAAGGGGTGTAGGACGACCATTCGTGGGATTAGTCAATGCAGAACCAGATGCGGGTCCAGCAGCGAAGGTATCGGCGGGTAAAGAAGCAAAACCTTTGATTGTCACCATATTAGAAGCAATATTTAGGGTAGTTGAACTTTGATCATCTTCTTGGGCATTGTTATTACCAGCACCAGAATCAAAGTCAGGTTGATTTTGGGCGGTAATTTCTGCCTTATTGGTTAATGCCCCACTTTGAGTCACTTTAGCCGTGAGTTTCAGGGTGCGGGTAACATTACCAGCAATTTCTCCCACTTCCCACACACCGGTTTGACTGTTGTAAGTTCCCTGTTCCGGTGTTGCAGAGATGAAGGTAAATGGTTGTGGTAACAAATCTGTGACTTTAATGCCGTTAGCCAGTAGAGAACCTTTATTGGAGAGGGTTAAGGTAAATGTCACCTGGTCTCCGATAACTGCGTTTGTGACATTTGCCGTTTGAGTCAACTCTAAATCCACAAAATTAGGTGTAACTTCAAACTGACTAACAATTTTCGGCTGACGACTAGATATAGCTGCGGGATTTCCCTCTACTTCCTGACGGGTATAAGGGTCAATGCCGTAGGTGGTTACAGTCAACTTTTGGGTGGCTTGGTCAATGTTAAACTCTGTCCAGCCATAGGTATGAGTGGCAACATAGTCACCTTGCAATAACTTGGCATCAATCAAACCACTCGCTACAGTCAGATTGTTGTTTAACCCAATGGGATCATAACCTAAAGCATTGATGCCACCATTAATGACTTGTTTGATGAAATCGTCTCTATCATTAACTGTGCTGTCAACGTCATTAGCTACAGGTAGGGAATTGTAAAATGCCTTTTGTTCAGAAGTGAGGAAGAAATTACCCACTGTTGGTCCAAAAGGAGCATCATAAGCCACAGAACCGGTAATAATTTCAAACGCCCTGGTGGGGATTTGTGCCTGTCCCGGTGCTAATTGGTAGGTGAGGTTGTTGACTAATGTGCCGTGAAAGTCTGCGGTGACAAAGACAACGTTACTGATTTTGCTGTCGTTGATGAATTTGAGAATTTCTGTTCTTTCAGCAGCATAGCCTTCATATCTATCGGCAGCGATCGCTACTCCCAAATTCTGAATAGGCTCTGGCAACATGATAAACTTCCAGGTGATGCCATCTTTTTGCGCTTGGATTAAGTCGCGTTTGAGGTCATCCAACTGCACTTTTCCTAACATTGTCCGATTCGGATTAAAGGAATCAGTGAGGAATTTTGTTACCTGAGTGGCATCACCAATATTGGCGACATCTGTTAAACCTGGGTCACGGAAGGAACGAGCATCAAGAACGAAAGTTGCGGCATCACTACCAAAGGTATTGTAACGATAAAGTTTGCGTTCTCCCGCCGTGCGAGTATCCCCTGTTGCCCCATAGAATTGGTCACTAATGGGGTTATATTCTTGGAAGGCTTGGAAACCAGTTTCGTACAGTGGGGAGTCGTTAACTAAGCCAGAAGTTGCCCCAAATAGAGTTTTATCTGCGCTGGAGGCTGTGGCTAAATCTTTTCCACCTTGGAAGTCATTGACTACTTCATGGTCATCAACAGTTGCCAAGATGGAAGTAGCAGCCCGTAAATCGCCCAGGGTGTTTTGACCGTATCTTTGACTATAAACTTCCCCTTGTTTAATACGATACTCATCTAAGGTTGTAACTTGCTTTTTCTCTGTCCCATCAGGATTTTTGACGGCAGGTGAAGCAACGTCAGCGTAGATGGTATCACCCAATTCCACAAAGAATTTCAGGTTTGCATCATCAGCATTGCTAACGGCTGGATAGGGTGCTAGTTCACCACGCCAATCGCCAGAAACACCGAATTTCAAGCCAGTTTTATTACCCAGAGTGGCGGCTGTGCTAAATTTACCAATGCTGGTTGCCCCGGTGGTATCTGTAACTCGATAGAAGTAGTTGGTATTGGGAGTTAGTCCACTAACTGCCACCTTCACGGGTAGATTAACATCAGTGACATTGGCTGTTTGTGTCCCTGCAATCGTACTGAAGTTAGAGTTGGTGGAATACTCAAATTTAACTTGACCTGGGAAGATACTCCGCGCCCACAAAACTGTAGAAGTTTGGGTAGTGTCTCCACTGGCAATACCATTAACTTTTAGAGGTAGTTCTAAAATCCCTAGTTTTTCGGTTGGGGTATTACCAGAAACGTTAAAGTCATTGTCGTTAATTAATGCCAGGGTATTGGGTGAAACTAATGCTAAACCTTCTAATTTTTCAACACCTGTATAACCAAGTTGGGCAGCATTGGCAATTAAACTTTTGCTAACTGGGGTAATTTTAGCAGTGGTTAATTCGGCTGGTGTGAGTTGTTCAATGGTTTTACCAGCAGGTAAGGTGAAATTGGCAGAATTATTGATATTAGTTGCCCCGGCTAAATTAATTTGATAAATCAATTTGTTGGAGGCATTTGTTCCTAAATCATCCCGTTCCACAACGGCAAATTTACCATTACCCAAGGAAACTGCATCACCTAATTTATCAGTTCTGGCGTTACCAGCAGCAGTGATATTATCCAGCAAATAGAGATATTCCCCAGTTACTTGTTTGGAAATAATGTCAAATTCCAAAATTCTCAAATTACGGGAATTTCTGGAAGTTGTATCTCCAGCGTTGTCTGGGTTGTCAATGGCACTCTGAATAAAGGCGTAAAGTTTACTACCTTCTAAAGCTACCGCTTCAAAACCGCGATTATTGCGACGTTGGGCATAAACTGCTGGTAATACCTCTGTGCCAAAAGTTCCTGCTGCTGCGTCTGGTTCGGGGGCTGTGGCTGTTCCTTGGGGAATATAACGGTTAAGTAATTTACCATTCACATCAAAGTTATAAATTGCTGGGCGGTATTCATCTACCAGCCAATAATCGCCATTTGGGGCAATAACTATCCCCTCTAAATCAGCCCCCAATGCCTTGTTAGCTATGACTTGACCATCCAAATTAACCGCAACTTCATCGGTGTATGCTGTACCATTTGCCCCTGCTTGCAGGTTGGGAAGTCCAGTTAATGGGGTTGTCCCATCTTTCTCAAATAGTCCTGTTCTCTTGGTGATGGTAATTGCACCCGTTTGTTTGTTGAGTTCAAAACTGACTATTTCTGGTTGAAAATCGGGTAAATAGAATGGGCGGTTAGCACCGGTGGGGTCGCCATTTGGTCCTCTGTCGGTGTGAGTCACAAACTGGAGATTACCATTAGGTGCAATACCTTGGAAATACAACCCGGAGAAACCACCTAAGAAGATATCTTGACCTTTGGTAGTTGTTCCTAATTTGGGGAGGTTGGTAAATTCGTAATTAGTTAGTCGTGGTTGGGGGACGGGGTTACGAGGGTCGTAACTGGTGGTGTCTATTTTCAGGGGGTTGGGTAAAGCATTAGCAATATTTTCCCAAGGTACTAACTTAAAGTTGCTGCTGATGTTCTCCCCACTAACAATGGTGGCGGGGTCATTTGCACCGTCTTGAGTTATAAATACACCATTAGGGAAATTGGGACCCAAAGGCAGATTAATAACATCTGCACCGTCGGATTCTTGAACGCTGTCAATTCCACCATTATTACCAACTGCAAATCTACCTAAAAAGTCGTTGTTGCCTTCACGGGTATATGCTGCAAAGGTATTATCGCCCTGACTGGATGCTAACAGGTAGCCTGTGCCGTTTTTACCGTAATAAATTGTCAAGCCTTCAACATCATTGGTGAGGTTTTTGCCTCCCTCAGCTTTGACTTTCTCAATTAATTTACCTGTTGAACCACCATTGGGTTCAGCGTCAAATTTCCAAATCCCCACATCTTCTTGACCAATGTACAGAAATCCTGTTTCTTGGTCTGCTACCATGCCTTCTGTTTGCGCTGAAGCACCTGCTGTGGTTGGTGAGGGAATGGTGAAGCTACGAACTACCTCATAACCAATTTTACCGTTGCCTTTGTCTACTAATTTTAATTGAGCAACATCTCCAGTTTGACGACGGCTGGTGAAGACGTAATAATCGTTGGTGACGGGACTGCGATAGATTGCTAATCCATAAGCACTGCGAGTAGATGCAGAATAAGGAGTAGCGAAAGGTAGACCTTGGAAGATTGTGGCAGCATTGCTATCGGTAATATTTTCTAAATAATTACCATTAGCACTGTTGGGGTTAATTTTGAAGATTGCTAGTTTATCATTATTGCGATCGCTCGCCACAGCAATATCAACTTTCTGACCACCCAAGGTAAATCCATATTGCAAGTCAATGTTGTTGTAGCGAATATCTGGATTACTAGGATTAATGGTCTGTAACAGATTTCCAGCTAAATCATAAATCCGCAAACCGCCATTTTTGACGCTGGTTAAGACTAGGCTTTTACTAGAATCTGTAGCGTTAACATAAATTGCCGGATCATCCGCATCGGCTCTTTGACTAAATGGTAAACTACCATCATCTAAAAGCGCGGGACGGGTTTCAAGAATGGGGGTAGCAGTGGGAACTAAATCTGCACTCAAGGTGACAATTTGCGTAAATTGGGTAGCACCAAAGTTGTTATCACTCACCAAAACAATAGATTGCGTACCATCTGCCAATTTTGGACCAAATGCCAGACCTTCAATATTATCTGTCCCTGTGGGATGATTGCCGTCACTATTGGGCAAATTCAGAGAATCAAGATTTAATAACAACCGTTTTTGAGTTGGTTGAATTGCCGCTAATTGGTCAGCAGAGAGACTACTCAAGGAATCAACTGTATTGATGTCTGTTGCCCCTTGGAGGCTAATTTCATAGATTTTGATTGTGTTTCCTTGTCCGACAGCAAAGGAGCGCTCCAACGCCAATAAAGTGCCACGATTATCAATTGCTAATAAATCTACCAAACCATTATCAGCCGCAGTTCCACCTGTAGGGGCTTTAGCAATAGGATCTGTAATATACAGATATTCTTTTTCTGGTTGTCCTGTCACCAAATTATATTGAATAATCCGAGAACGGCTGCTGGTGGTAGTTGTAGAAATTGCACCATCTTGAAATAGGGCGCTTTCTGTAGCTGTGAATAGGGTTTTTTGGTCAGGTGTAATGCTTAAGCTTTCAAATGCTAAGTTGTTCCGTACCCCGGAAGTTTGAGTATCACCCGTATCAACAACATTATTGTTGTTAGTATCTTGGACAACTGGGAGAAATTTCTTGGGTACTGCTAAAGAACGAATTTCCTGTCCTGTAGTCAGATTAAACTCTTTAATGAAAGGATTGGTGACGCGACTTGCACCTAAATCTGGTCTCACTTCTCCTTCTGAGGAAATTAAAACTGTACCATTGCTGGTTAAAGCAATACCTTCTGGATCTAAGCTATTAGTTGCAAAAGGATTACCATTAATATCCTTGAGTTGGACAACGTTGGTAAAAGTTACCGCACCAGTAACAGGGTCAAGAGTGAAAGTATAAAAACGGGCATTAGAAGAGCGATCGTCGGAAATGGCATAATAGCGATTATTTACCGCATCGTAAGTTACACCGGACAATCCACCCAACGCAACTTGTTGACCATTTACTGTTCCGGCTGCACCAGAGGGAATAAAGCCGGTATTGAAAATAGTTTGTCCCTTGAATCCTGCACTAACAGCAGTTTTTCCTGGTTCTGTTTCGCCAACTTGGACATCTGCATATATTAACCGATGGTCAGAACTAGGGAAACCACCGGGAAGACTAGAGTTAAAAGTTCCTACTAATGGGAAATTTGCATCAGTATTGATAGGCCAGTACACTTCTGATTTACTAATTTGCAAGTCAGATGAAGGAAGTATATAGTCTGTTCTTAGGTTTCCAGGTGCAGTATCAGCGAAGTCGGCAGTGTCAAAAGCAGGATTACCCTTGTGATTATTATTTGCCTGACCTTGTAAAGTTGCCTGTTGAGGAGCGCCTAAACTGGTGGGGATAACATTTGTATTAATACTGGGATTTAGTAACAGTTGACGAATGGCATTGTTATAACTGTCACCATCTAAGGGGTCAGCATTTTGATCACCCATGATGACAAAGCTTGAACCAGCAGCAAGATTACCTTTTTTACCCCCATCATCATAGATGTAATCACCCTTACCTGGGGTAATGTAATCTGCCCAAAAACGAATTTCATCACTATTACGCTTACCGTTGCGGTCTTCAGTTCCGTCAAAGGTGGGTGGTGTGGGGTGACTGACAAGAACATGAACTGTTTCCCCATTTACTGTAATTGGTACATCCCAATGACTTTTAGAAGATAAGCGAAGAACGTTAATTTCTTCAGGTGAATAAAAACCGTTTAAGTTCTCATTTACTGAAGTTGCAGGATTATCTACAGTTGGGTCATTTGTTAATAAGTTTCCTGGCATATCCTTCCACAAGAAATTTTGGAAGGTGCGAATGTTGGCTGTATCAATAGGATATTTAGAAAGCAACAACATTCCATACTGACCAGGGAAGTTCCCAAAGCCAAAGGCATCATCACCGTACCCGCTTACGCCTGGAGTTGTGACTGTTGTAGCATTATTATTTAAGTCAAAACCGGAAGCAATCCCAGTATTAGAAGGAGCAATATAAGAGTAGGAATAGTTAACTGGTGTCGCCCCATTTTGACTGAAGAGAAGATAATTTTGTCTAAAAAGATTTACTGCTGCGGGGGAATAGTCAAATTCATTAATTAGTAATACATCTGGGTTGTTGCGTTGAATAATTTCGGCAACTGTTTTTGCTTGAGCGTTGTTAGGGGTAGATAAGTCAGTTACCAACTGACCATCAGTGTTGCGGTTTAGAGAAGCATTAAATTGGGAAAAGCGGACTGTAGTAAGTACCATATTTTTTGTGCAGATTTAGCTTAAACAAAGATAATCTGGTGACAGGAAATTGCAGATAATGGAACTGAGAATATCAGTCAAAAGTTAAGATACTATTGTCTATAGTTCAGATTTATTTAAGTGTTGATTAAGCTTAGGAAATCAGGAGGTAGGGGCGCAGGGCCTGCGCCCAGTCAGGAGTCACCTAGCATTTCTAAGCATTCGTTGGGTTTCACTATGTTCAACCCAACCTAAGTAGTCGGACAAAATTAAATTCACTCGTTGAGAGAGGGAACTCTTAAGGAACGCAAATTTAATAACCTGCAATTCTGATGTAACCTGGAATGGTGCGTTACGCTGTCGCTAACACACCCTACTTTTGCACCTTATTTAATTCACATTCCTAACTGGGAACAGGGAACAGAAAAATCAATTGTGTAATTAATTCTGTCCCATTACTTGTATTTCCTGAACAGAACAGGATTGAGATATAAGTTATTTGTATGGGATGTTGGTAAAAAAGAACTTTCTCAATTACTGGGGGTCTATTCTCATTATTATTGAGAATTTTATCAATAATTCAACGAGTTTTGGTAATTTCAGCTAGGGGGCTTGACAGTGTTCCGAGTTTTGGGTATGCTTATGGTATGAGTCGAAAAGTGTGCGCCCATATATATACACCGATTAAAGGATGTAGAGGATTTTGGTTTGTGTTTTCGCAACTGCTAACATTCAAACATCTATAGTTTTATCTGAATCGCTTTTAGAATAATTAATATTCCCGTCTAAGTCTGCTTCTCCAAGATGATTTTTACCTGTTTTATCAAAAACTTCTAAATGAGAAGCTTGACCATAATGTAAATTATCTACATACCAATAGCGTTCTGTATTTGATTCAACGTAAATAACTCTTCCTTGACATTTATTGGCTGTTTTTTTAAATTTTGTGGTATCTCGTAAAATTGTCTGTTTATCCGTTGGTGATTTTGTGCTATCAAAAGAATATTCTAATTGACTTAAATTTAGCTTATGTTCCAACCAACATTCCAGCGCTAATTTACTATCTATGCCATCTAAACATATCAGATTGATTTCATCATTATTTTTAATAGTAGTAATTAGACAATTATTTTTGATATTGGGGTGCGCCATTCTAAAACTAGAATTTGGAAAATTAATTAGTAAATATTCACTGTCAGGATTTTGTAATTTTCTTTCCGTAACTTCAGCTAATGAAGTATCACTCACATCTTTATAATTATCATCACTAATTAAACAATCAAATAAATCTTCTGGAGAATGTAATTTTTCGGTACGCCATTCTTGGGGATTTGATTTATTAAAAACTATGTTAATAAAAGCTGTTTTCAAAGATTTGTCTTTAAGTAGATTAAGACTGGTATGAAATTGAGAATCTCTAATTGCTTCATAAATTTTAATTCTATCACTTTCTTCTTTGTAAAGCTTCTTATGTTGAATTTTTTCATTAATTAACAGAAAAATAGCAGTGAACGTTTTCATTGCATCTCGAAATTCTGCTTCGTTAAGATACTGACCCTCTAGAGACACCTCATTAATAAATATTTCCATTTTTTACATCCCGAAAAGTCGTGCAAAATCTTTATCCATTTGGTCAAAAAATCCTTCTGGCCATTCTTCAATTCCCCCATTAGGTTGGACACGAATTTGCACAACTGGCTGTTCTGGATTTTGTTGAAAATATAATATACTTAAGTCTTCATGAGTAATAATATCATCAAGAACAGCGATTCGCAAGGCATTTAAAATATGATCACTATGGGATTCAATAAAAACTTGTACACCACAACTACTCACTTTAGCTAAAAATTTAGCTAGTCGTGATTGTGCTTTGGGGTGTAAATGTGCTTCAGGATTTTCGACTATTAATATTTCTCCTTCTTTAGCAATCAAACCTGAAACAACAATTGGTAAAATGTAACTATATCCAAATCCCACATTAGCTGGTTTAAAACGATCTTTTGATGTGCTAGTATTAAATAAAATTTCGAGTATATTACTTTGAGAACTGGGAACTTCAACTTTTGCACCATTAAATATTTCGTTAAGCCATTCTTCTGTTTGGGTAGCTAGTGTTTTTGCATCTTCACCTAAACATAGTTTATCATTAACTAAATCATCTCTTTTTTTATAGAGTAAGTTAACTGTAAATTCACCTTTTGCACCCACGTTAGGAAATTTGTTGATGGTAGATTTTAAATAAAATTCTTGAGGTCCTAAACGGTCTGCGGAGATATAGTGAATATGATTGAAGTTTAAAGATTGAGATAACAAAAATGATACTGATGTTTTAAATCGCTCCCAAATTGGAAAGTAACTAACAGGTATTAAGTTATTTATAGAACATTTATCTTGTATTTCTGTTTTATTGTTTTCATTATCCAGAATTGAAGTTATATAATCAAAACTTAATTTATTTAAAGACGAAGAATCAAAATAATCGTATTGATAAGTTGCATCAACATCATAATACAAAATATTCTCTAGATATTTATCCGATTTATTTAATTCTATTCTCCCAATAAAAAGAATTTCTACTATCTTAGCCACCATATCATCATCTAAATTTTCATTTAGACAGTATTCAATATTTCCCCGTAATTTTAATTCATGGTCATTAATGTCACTATTAATATAATATTTGAATGTTGTACTTTGATAGCGGGAATTATTTATATTTCTAACATCATTAAAACTATTTAAACTTACACAGCTACCATTCAACAGAATTTGATCAGTGTTTTCATTATGATCAATAGATTGTCGCATTAACAGTAAAGACTGAAGCAGTGTTGATTTACCACATCCATTTATTCCTGTAAGCAGTGTTAATTGTCCTAATGGAAAAGCTGTTCTTTCTTTAAAGCATTTAAAATTTTCTAATTCAATTTGAGTTAGCATATCTATACATTTCCTAAAATTTCTTGTGCGAGATTAAATCTGATAATAACTTTCTTCTTGCTGTTTGTCGCATATTTTACCGCATCAATATATTCTGGATTTTCCAGCAATTTGTCAAAATTATCTTGAATAGATTTTTTATTATCTTCCAAAAACTTATTGTTATTTATAGAGAAGAAATGAGAAACAGATTCAAAAATAGCAATATTTATTCTTCCTCTGCTTTTTCCTGCGGGTAAACGGAAATTTTTATTACCAAAAAACTCAAAAGTCAAATTCATAACTCTCTGGAAATCATTTTTTAAAGCATCTATTTCTTCATTTTGCATCAAATTAATTTTTTTCATAGCATTTTCAACAAAATCACTTAACTCATTCTGATATTCTTTTTCATAATCAAAAATTCTAAACGCTAAATAGCGCAAAATAACTTCTCTATCTTTCATTCTTGTAGCAGATATTCCATAATCAATAGCTTTTTGGAAATAATCTGTTTCTGATAATTCTTTGATAAGTTTAGTAGATTTTCCTGAAAATATACAATTTCTAACTTCTTGACGTTCAAGTTTTGTACCACCAGTATTGATTCTATTAAAAATATCATAAACAACCTTGGCTGGTACAGAAGGTCTTATCACGTATGTATTAAGTTTTTTATCTTCTATTCTGGCTTCATAATTACCTGATAGTTTTTTTAGTTCTGAAAAATTATATCCATTTAAGTTAGTTAAAGCTTCCAAGCCTTCTAGTTTAAATTCATCATTTACAAACTCATGTAAAGTTGATGTTCTTTGTAAACCATCAACAATAATATACTTACCTTCTACAGTCTGATTAACATACCAAGGCGGTAAGGGAAAGTTAAGGATAACGGATTCAATAAATTGACTTTTTTGCTTTGTTTTCCAAACTAGATTACGTTGAAAATCAGGATCAATAATCAATTTACCATTATCATATTTTCTCATTAACTCGAAAACTGTTTGCGGTTCTTCTCTAATATCAATATCTGCTTTAGTTGGATCATAAGGATATAAACCTCCACTATCACCTCTATCCTCTTCAGCAGTGTCTTCATCTTTCTCAATGACATCACTATCTTGTAATTGAGCATCCATATTTTATACTCCTTTTCTTTTCTAAAGTGCTTAACAGTTTGATTATGACATCTTTGAGAAGAATAGAATGGGTTATAGCTACTTATGACGAATTTATGAGATAGCGACTTTCATTTATTCCCCCTTCATAAATTCCAAATACCCTTTACTCAATTCCTCCACAGACAAATCATAAAACTGCTTACCGTGTTCTGGGGTCGCTAAATCTGGATTTGAACCCATACGACCATCTGGATAACGAGAACGAAAATCAACAGAACTATAAATTTTATGTCCACTAGCAACTTCAGGAGAAAGATATGCTTTTTTAATTGCTTCTGGATAAATATATTGGGTAACAGCTACTTCGCTAGGGGTAGCATGAGAACCTTCTTGATTACCATATAATTCTTTAGCAAGTTTGTACACAGAACCACCCATAAACCAATTAGCAATTTGACATTGCACTTGTGCAGAATTGGGAATTTGCAAATCTTCTAAATGAGCGTAAGTTTCGGAAAAAGCTGCTTTGAGGGTAGCGATATTTCCCCCATGTCCATTAATAAAATAGAATTTAGTAAAACCAGCTTTTGTTAAACAAGTGAGATAATCTTTTACTACTAAAATTAAAGTGCTAGGACGTAAACTAATTGTTCCAGGAAAGGCTGTATGATGTAATGCCATGCCTACATTAATTGTTGGTGCTACCATAGCTTGTGTTGCTTCACCTACACCTTTTGATATAGATTCTGCACAAATCGCATCAGTCCCAATTAATCCTGTTGGTCCATGTTGTTCTGTTGAACCAATGGGTAAAATAATTCCTTGAGATTGTTGTAGATAGGTTTCAACTTCCGGCCAAGTGCTTAAATGTAAGAGCATTTTGTATGTTAACCAATGATAAAAAATGTTGAATCTTGCTATGAAATTTGATCGCTTTTTTATTTTATCTGATTCATCTTAAAAGATGAATGAACAAGTTTTTAATGTATAAATAAACCCCTCTCCAAACCTCTCCCCGAAGCGGGGAGAGGCTTTGAAACCCCCCTTCCCAGCCTTCGGCACGCTGCGCTAACGTAGGGAAGGGTAGGGAAGGGGGGCAGGGGGGTTAGGTTTTTGGAGATTATCGGTTTCATCGAATCCCTAGCCATAGAACGTCTCTACAAGGGGTTTCAGGTCATGAATATTTAATTTCTGGAGATGTCTAATAGAATCATTGGTTAATTTTTGGGGTTATAAGTTTATTTTTCTGGGATAGATGAAAGGCAATCATGAATATTTTGGGTAATTGGGGGGATGAGGGCGATCGCATGGGGGACTGGACGAGGAGTATAATTCGTGAGAGATTGCCCTTGGAAAGCTAGGGATGTACTTTGGCCAGAATCAAGCATGACTGCATCCTGTAAACCTGCTTTTGCTAGTGCTGCACCTAAAGATACAGCATCAACAGAATGACGAGAAATGCCAACAGTGGGTTGTTTATCTTGATTAATACCCCAAAAAGCTCGATAACGGACAGCATCAAAGCCGGATAGACCTTTAAAGGTTTTTGCTGTTTGGGGTTGACCATCTTTAACTAACCATGCACCAGCGACGAAAGCATCGGTAACATCGGGCATTTCTGCTTGAATACCTGCTAAGGTGTTATATTTTTCAGGATCGAAGGGAATAAAGCGAACTTCATAGTTGCTAATTAATGCTAAAGGTCGTCCCGCTATTTTTTTGTTATCACTGTTGTTACCAGGTTGAAATTGCTTGGTGCTTTGGCTAAATACTGGACCGATGATCACGTTAGAAGTGAGATATTTGAGAGAAAAAAATGTTCCATCTACAGCCGCGATTGCTCTTGTCTTACTTTTTGTTAATATCTCTGTTAACTGATAACGACTATCAGCATGAATGGTAATTGGTTGTCCACCGGAGATGAGAATTAAATCTATTTTATCTATAGTGGTATCAACTTTTTTTACCGGACTTGTAAAGTTAAATCCAACTAGCCAAATTGGTAATTTTATGAATATCCAATCTGGGGCGATCGCTTTTTTTAATTGAGAAGGAATATTGGTTTGTAAATCACTTATTAACTGATCAAAACTGATAGGTATTGTCTCTTGGTTTCTAACTGACTGAAAATCTTCTGCTAATTCTGTAGAAACCATATCCCAAAACATTTTTTTTGAGGACGGAAAATTAGGATACATAATCAGAGGAATTTCAGCTAATTTTTCTGATTTACGCATATTTTTCCAAGGACTAATATTCGTCCAAGGAAGCAGATATAGTTCTAATTTTTCAATTACTGTTTGTAATTTTTCCTCTGGTTTGGTCGACCAAGTAGATAGCAAGGGTATAACTTTGATAAGATGAGGAATCTGCTCATTTAGCTCACTATTTTCAGGACAATTTATTGCTGTTCTCTGTGATTTTTCTAAATCATTTTTGTTGATAGTAGCAGCGGCTGTGGTACTAAATCCTAAGAAAAAAGATAATAGCAAAATTAGGGCATAGAGGATGTTATGGGCATAAATATACAAAAATATCCCATTCAAAAATGGATGCTTAGGAATTAGCGTCATAGTAACTTTTAGATTTTAGGTTACCCCACAAATGAATCTACACCATTCAGGAATGATTGGTGTAGATAATAAGACAAAATTACAAAATTGACGCTAATACTTTATTATCTATAGGTTATGAAAATGTAAAGGTTTGAGATTGAATTATAGCGGTATGCAGTTAGATGATATCTAAAATTGGCATCAGGAACTTTACTTTTTCTTGACTAAAAAATTCAGTTCAAAGCCTCTCCCCGTTCACGGGGAGAGGTTTACAAGAGGGGTCAAGTTTTAAAGCGTTTGCAGTATACAATACTGTAGCCATTTTTGTGTAGGTCGGGTTGAGCGAAGAGAAACCCGACGTATTTGTTGGGTTATGCTTTAGAGGATGTTTTAAAAGTTTTCAAAGTATAAATTAACCCCTCTCCAAACCTCTCCCTATAAGGAGAGAGGCTTTAAAATCCCCATTCCCTTGTAGGGAAGGGAGGTAGGGGGGAGGTAGGGGGGGTTAGGTTTTTGGAGATTATTGGTTTTATTTAATACTTTATGGCTAACGCCACGCTTCGCTATCAAACACCTCTTAGATCACACTGCGTGAACGTCCCATTGCTTCGCAACGCTAACGCGAACAGGTAATATCATCAAGGAAAATTTTAGCACTCATCTACTTACACCGCTATAAATTACCCAACAATTTCCCACCAACCAAAAGCGGGACCAATAAAGCGGATTATTACCCACGCAACAACCATACTACCAATACCTATCCAAGCACCACGAGTAGTTATAGCTACAAATTGTCCAGCTTGGGTTTTAGTGATGGGAACCCAAGGTAATATTTTTGTAGTGTCTTCTCCGTATTCTTCCCCTGGTGAGTTCTTCCGGCGTTTTGCTTCACCCATAATTTTAATAATTTAGTTTCTTCAGAGTGCAATTTAAATTTTAATAGAAATTAGCCATGAAAAATGAATAGCGCAAAAATATTGAATCAAGCAAAATCATCCTCATTATGAGCAGAAAATAAACTAGGATCAAGATAGTTTAACCGGGCTAGGGGACTAAGTGCGGAGAGGATTTGAACGCCGTAGCTGCGGTTAACGACACGACTGTCGAGTAATGCTACTATACCTTGATTTTCGCGTACAGGTGCGATCGCTCTTTGCAATTCATTCATGGCTGTGGGTAACAAATACAGACGAAACCAATCTTGGTGCGATCGCTTATAATGAGCTACTCTACCAGCTACTAAAGGATTTTCTAAAGATGGTAAAGGTAAAGTGGCAATAATTAACAATCTGGGTGATGGTAAAACACTTTGATTTTCTCGCCAAAATTCCCAACCAGTAATCAAAATGCCGTTTTCATCTAAACAAGTTTTTTCTACCTGTACCCGTGAACCAAATTCAGACGCTAAAATTGCTCCTACTCTGGCTTTAAGCGGTACATCTCCGATCAGTATTACACTCATTCCCGGTGCAGTTGCACTCAAACACACCAAAGTGCGAACTTGATGAATCAAAGCCCCTTGAAATTCTGGTGTATTTGGTAAAGGCAATTTATACGGAACATAAAGTTGAATTGCTTCCCCTTGACTATCAGCGGCAAATTTCAAGCAAGTAACATCTTCCAAACCCAAACGTTGACGGAAAAGAGGTGCTTCCGTTTCCGGTTCTAAAGCACTACCAATTAATACTACAGGTTGCCGTTGCCAAATGGGAGTGAGAATTTTGCCCAATTCAATGGGAGCATAATGTAAAGAAAATACCCCTTGACGACGGGCAATAGTAGACCAAAACAGGGGATATTCGGCAGAAGAATCTTCTAGATTTGGAAATTCTTGCCAAAATTTTCGCCAAGCATCTGGGAGATTATGTTTATCCAAAGCCAAATATAGACTTTGTAAAATCTCAATTTCCGGCTGAGAAATTAGATAACAGTGATATGGATTTTCTGGGTGCTGAAATAATTCATGGGTTAATTGGACTTTAGCTTCCCGAATTATGTCAGCTTCGTAGGGATAAGCCAGCATTAAATGATCCCAGTCATGGGGTTGAATCGTTTGTGTAAGCTGAGAACGTACCCACTCTTCTAAATCGTCAACACCATCAATAATTGTGGGAATATGGGCAGGAAATGGATTGTGATCAGCTAATTGTCCTTTTAACCAAGCTTCAGGAGAAGTCAACAGCAAACCCTGAAAATCAGCACTTGGCCAGATGTCACCGGTTCTAATCGGCTTATTCGCAGGTAGCCACTGTTGTAGTCGGGGAATTTCTACCTTTAACAACCGTTGCTGTACAGTTTCCGAAGCGACAATAATGACAGGATCATGCCACATTAAGGCAGAAGCAATAAAACTGGTGCGATATCGCCCCTGATGTCCACAAACCGCCCCTACTTGAATTAAAGCACTACGCCCCAAACGCAAAGCGCGTGCCACCAACCTAGCCATTGTCAAATGATGAGGCCAAGAGGGGAAACCCGCCTGCGATCGCAGGAAGTTATGTAATGATAAATGAACTTCTGCTTCAATCACGCACTTTTAATTCCATAAAAATTTTTCAGTTGTCAGTTATTTTTCTATTACCCATTACCAATTACCCATTACCAATTACCCATTACCAATTACCCATTACCTATTACCTTATAATTATGCCAAGTTATCCAGGAATTTCCAGCGAAGCCTTTAGACATCCATCAGATCGTCAAGCAGAGGAAGCTTTACGCAGTTTACCGGGATTTGATTTAATCGCCCGTAAATTTGTGGAATTTGTCTATGAACGCCCTCAATTTGTCTATCTCATGGGTAACTCCATTCAAGTTGGCCCCCGCCAATATTCCACCATTTACCAAATATTCCGGGAATGTGTCCGAGATTTGGATATCAGTGGTGAACCGGGATTATTTATTGCTCAAGATGCCCAAGTTAATAGTTATGCACTAGGACAAGAACATCCTTACATAGTCGTTAATACTGGGTTACTAGAGTTACTCAATGAAGATGAACTACGGACGGTGTTAGCTCATGAACTGGGACATATTAAATGTGGTCATACTATTTTAATTCAAATGGCGATGTGGGCGATGAGTGCCGCTTCTGTAATTGGTGAATTAACCTTCGGTTTAGGTAGTTTTGTCAGTCAAGCCTTGATTTATGCCTTTTTTGAGTGGCGACGCAAAGCTGAGTTATCTGCCGATAGAGCGGCTTTATTAGTCATGGATGATTTAAATCCAGTCATGTCATCTATGATGAAACTATCTGGAGGTAGTAATAAATATGCCCATGAATGTAGTTTACAAGAATTTATTCAGCAGTCGGAAAAATATCAGGCACTAGATGATGATGGACTGAATCAAGTATATAAATTTCTGCTATACAATGGCGCACAAGGAATGATGTTGAGTCATCCTTTTCCGGTTGAGCGGTTGCATTATTTACGCAGTTGGGCAGTATCAGAAGAATATCAGCAAATCAAAATAGGAAATTATCATCATTCTGCTGCTGGCTCAGTGAATGTTACTCCAGACACAGCCAATAATGAAGCGGAAAATTTACGTCAGCAAATTGAACAATTACAACAAGAAATTGACAGAATGAGAAGGTCTGAATAGGGAATGGGTAATAGATTCGTAGGTTGGGTTATTAGCGTTAGCGTTGCGAAGCAATGGCACGAAACCCAACGAAAACCAACAAATATGTTGGGTTTTACTTCGTGCAACCCAACCTACAAAAAATGGTATTGTTTCAATGTATATTCAAAACGGCTAGAACTTGGACTTTTTTATAATATAACGAACAGGCTCAAAGCCTCTCCAATCATAAAAGCTGCTCCTTTTCCCTCCCTTGTAGGGGAGGGTCAGGGAGGGGTGCGGGGAGAGGTTTACCAGAGGGGTTCCATATTTGGTTAAATTATAAACCGTTTGCAATGTAGACTAATTTCTGCTCTTAAAACAGTTGGATCATGAGTTTGTAAAATCTGAAAACCGAGGTTTTCACATACTCGCTGCATCCCTGAATTGTCAGCTAAAATATCAGCATAGATGCAGCAAATTTTCTCATTTTTACCTACTTCTATCAATCTGTGGAGTAATTCTGTCCCTAGACCTTGATGTTGAAATTTGTCGCTGACCAGCATCGCAAATTCTGCCGCATTACCACCATGTATTTTACTTAATCTTCCTACCGCTAAAATCTCCATTTCTTTGGTTTCTGGATTTTGGGATTCTGCGACTAAAGCCATTTCTCGATCATAGTCAATAAAGCAAATTCTGGTAAGTCGTTCATGGGTGATGCGTTGACTTAATTTAATTAGATGGAAATAGCGAAAATAAACACTTTCTTCTGATAGATTTTTGTGAAATTTTACCATTAATGGTTCGTCTTCAGGACGAATGGGACGAATAGTAATTAGTGTGCCGTTTTTTAATTTCCAATCACTAATATATTGACTTGGATAAGGACGAATTGCTAATTTTGGTAATTGATTTTCTTTAACATCCGCAGAATGTAAAACTATTCTGGCATCTAATGCTATTAATCCTCTAGGATTTATAGCATTGGGGGGAAAAGCTAACAAGGGATTAATATCAATTTCTTTAATCCAAGGTTGTTCCACAACTAATTGACTAAATTCTACCATTAATTGTTCTAGGGCAGCAATATTAATACTTTCACGTCCTCTTACTCCTTTTAGGGCTTTATAAATTTTGGTTTGTTCCATCATCCGCCGGGCTAGAGTAGTATTAAGGGGAGGAAGTGCAATGGAACTATCTTGAAAAACTTCTACTAATTGTCCCCCAGTCCCAAATAATAATATTGGTCCAAATTGCGGATCTAAACTACTACCAATAATCAATTCATAACCGCTAATTTTCACCATTTGCTGGACAGTTACGCCTAAAAAATCTTCAGGTTTAGCTTTTTCTAATACCGAAGTTTCAATAATTTGATAAGCACGTTTTACAGCCTCGGCATTTTGCAGATTTAACTGAACACCACCAACATCAGTTTTATGAGTAATTGTTTGAGAATGAAGTTTTAAAACCACCGGATAACCCAGATTATCTGCATATTCAACTGCTTTATCTATACTTTCAGCAATGTAAAGAGTCACTACAGGAATCCCGTAAGTAGCTAATATTTCTTTAGATTCAAATTCTGTGAGAATTGTTCTTTGTGCTGCTTTTGCGGCTTGAATAATATTTTCAACTATGGCACAATTGCGCGTATTCACATCACAACTTAATGTGGATAAAACTGGAGTTTCATAAATACCGCGCAGGTTATAACTCGACTTCCACAGATAACTAAATACCCGCGCTGCTGTATCAGGATAATCATAAGTGGGAATACCTTGACTATTAAGAATTTCTTTTCCCGCAGCCACATCAGCACCACCCATCCAACTTGCTAAAATCGGTTTATTTGACATTTGTGCGTAGGGTTTTAATTGTTCAGCAATTTGGGTTGGATCTGTCATGGCTTGGGGTGTTAAAATCACTAATAAACCATCACTATTGGGATCTTTGGCGGTAATTTCCAAGGCTTTTGTATAACGTTGGGGATCAGCATCTCCTAAAATATCAATGGGATTATTATGACTCCATTGAGGAGGTAAAATCTCATTGAGAGAAGTCATTATTTCTGGAGAAATTGATGTTAATTCTCCCCCACTTTCAATTAATGTATCTGTGGCTAAAACTCCTGGACCGCCAGCATTAGTTAAAATAGTTAATTTTGGTCCTTTTGGTCGAGGTTGCTTGGCTAATACTTCTGATATATCAAATAAATCAGAAATACTATTTACTCGTAATACTCCACAACGGCGAAAAGCTGCATCTAATACAGCGTCACTTCCAGCTAATGATCCTGTATGAGATGCGGCTGCTTTGGCTGCGGCTGGGGTGCGACCAGCCTTAATAACAATTATCGGTTTTGTTAATGCTACTTCTCGGGCTGCGGAAAGAAAGGAACGAGCATTCCCAATGGATTCCATATAAATTACAATACTTTTCGTATGGGGATCATCACCAAGATAATAAATTAAATCTCCCCAACCAACATCTAACATTGAACCAATAGAAATAAAGGCACTAAAACTAACTTTCTCTTGTAAACTCCAGTCTAGAATTGATGTACATAATGCTCCACTTTGACTGATTAAACCTACGTTTCCTGGTTGTGCCATTTTACTAGCGAAAGTAGCATTTAAGCCTGTATGTGGACTCATTACGCCTAAACAATTAGGCCCAACAATTCTAATTTTTCCTCGCTGTGCTTGTTGGAGTATTTCCTGTTCTAAAACTATACCTTTTTCACCAATTTCTTTAAAGCCAGCAGAAATAATAATTGCTCCTTTAATGTCTGCATCAACGCAATCGGAAATAATTTTTGGTATGGTTGGTGCTGGTGTGGCTATGATTGCTAAATCTATTTTTTCAGGAACATCCAAAATGCTAGGATAAGCTTTAATTCCTAATACACTATGACGATGAGGATTGATAGGAAAAACTGTACCTCCAAAGGGATTAGTAATTAAGTTCCATAGTAAAGTTCTTCCTACACTTCCGGGTTTTTCAGTAGCACCGATTACAGCTACAGTTTGAGGTTGAAAGATGGCATTTAAGGAATTGATTTTCTGTGCTTGTAAGATATCAAAGGCGTTATTACTGCTAAATTCTATAGATGCTGACATAAATACTCCTGGATCATTTATCGGTGATTAAGTAGGTGAGTGTTGAAAATTGTCGTTATGGCAAGGCAAAAGGCAAAAGGCAAGAGGCAAGAGTGAAGAGGGTTTGGGCGATTTTACATTTCTTTACACAGTTTAGTTTTATTGTGTTCACCTACTTACTATGATCTATTGCCCATTTTTCAGACAAATTACATCTATAAATAGTTGCATTTATGGAGAATTTCTCTAATTTTAAATATAGCAATTTCTATGCCTTTTTCTGCTATGGGTGAGATGCGATCGCCTAATTCAAAGTTTATACCTGGAACTGTGACTAACCAAGCTGGAGGACAGTGATTATAGAGAGATTGACAAAGTGCAAGTAGCGATAGCGCATCAGCCGTATGTCCTATTATGATCCTCGACTCAGTAGGGACTATAGATTCTATTTGCACGTCTTCTGATTCTAAATTAATCCTAGCATCAACAAAAATTGCTAAATTGACATTTGCTAAATTCGCTGCTAATTCTGGTGTTAATTGATGGACTGCAAGAGATTTTAAATTAGGTAAATCCCAGGATTTAATAGTATTTGCTATTAATTGACCAATCCCATCATCACTACGTAAATCATTACCATAACCTATAACTATTACAGTTTTCATCATAATTTGAATTCTGGTAATCTAGGATGTTCAGATCCCCGATTTCTTCAAAAAGTCGGGGATCTTTCTATTTAATAAATTAAAGATACTAAAAATAAACTTATGTAAATAAGGCATTTATTTTTGAACTCATTAGTTATATCATTGATTTAGATGATGTCATCAAAACCATAGAAAATTTAGATAAATTGTGAGGCTGTTTTATGCCTGAAGGAACTTTTCAACAGCCAATTAATAGTGCTGCTAGGATTGTCGAAGAATATTCAGTCGGAAAACGAAACTTTGAAAAAGCAGAATTAGCAGAGGCTAATTTACAAAACTTGAACTTAAAAGGCTCTAATTTCAGTTATGCTGATTTGAGTACAGCTAACCTGTGCGGTGCAAATATGCGAGGATGTGATTTGAGTTTTGCTGATTTAAGTGAAGCTAATTTACAAGATGCAGATTTGCGCGGGACAATGTTATTTTCTGCAAATTTACGTCAAGCTAATTTACAGGGAACGCAGTTGGAAAAAGCAGAATGTGATCGTAATACCCATTTTCCCTCAAATTTTGACGCTCTTGCAATAGGTATAAGCATGAGTGATTCATCTGTATAGATACTGATGCGGCTATATGAGCCGCTTATTACTTGTACTGAAATTATTATAAAAGGTTAGAGGTAACCCAGTATATGAGTTCAAATCTAGAATAGCATATTTTATCAGGTTTGGCAAATTATAATTTTATAACCTAATTTTTTCTTGTGAATAGTTTAGTGAAATTTAATGCAATACTGTTCGGTTAGGAAAATTTGTGAACCTAAAACCCTTGTAGAGACTTTCCATGGAACGTCTCTACACTCCTTAACTGAAAAATATTGAAATCTAATATGCAACTTTACAAAAATCTTATAGATGCCTCTTCCTATAGAAATGGTATTAAACTAAATTAGATTAATAAAATAACTATCAAGGAGAAACTATGTCAACAGGAAAGCCTAGTATTTTGGTGACGGGGGGAGCAGGATATATTGGTTCTCACACGGTGTTAGCACTCAAGCAAGCTGGTTATGAGGTAGTAATTCTTGATAACTTGGTGTATGGACATCGTGATTTAGTAGAGCAGGTTTTACAGGTAGAATTGATAGAAGGAGATACGAGCGATCGCACTTTATTAGATAATCTTTTTCAGACTCGTAATTTTTCCGCAGTTATGCACTTTTCTGCCTATGCTTATGTAGGTGAATCCGTCACTGATCCAGCCAAATATTACCGGAATAATGTTTTAGGAACACTGACATTATTAGAGTCAATGTTAGCAGCTTCTATTAAGAATTTTGTCTTTTCTTCCACCTGTGCTACCTATGGTGTACCGAATTTTATTCCCATTACAGAAGATCATCCCCAAAATCCCATTAATCCTTATGGTGCAACTAAATTAATGGTAGAAAGAATATTAACTGATTTTGATGTGGCATACAATTTTAAATCAGTGCGTTTCCGCTACTTTAATGCTGCTGGTGCTAACCCCGAAGGATTACTAGGAGAAGATCATCATCCAGAAACCCATTTAATCCCTTTAGTATTACAAACAGCATTAGGTCAACGAGAAGCTATTAGCATTTTTGGCACTGATTATCCCACTCCTGATGGTACTTGTATTCGGGATTATATTCATGTAAATGATTTAGCAGATGCCCATATTTCGGGACTAGAATATTTATTGAATGGTGGAGATAGTGAAGTTTTTAACTTAGGAAATGGTAACGGTTTCTCAGTTCGAGAAGTCATTGCTGCGGCTGAAGATGTCACAGGTATGGTCATAAAAGTAGAAGAGTGCGATCGCCGTCCTGGAGATCCTCCAGCCTTAATTGGTACAAGTGAAAAAGCTCGAAAAATATTAAATTGGCAACCTCAATATCCAGGTATTAAAGATATCGTTTCTCACGCTTGGAAATGGCATCAACAAAGGCATAAATAAAAACCTTAATACCGCAGAGCGGAAGTCAAAATTAAGAGGTTATTTGCAAAGTATTAGATGAAACAGATAATCTCCAGAAACCTAACCCCCCAACCTCCTTCCCTACCAGGGAAGGGGGAGTCAAAGCCTCTCCCCGCTTCGGGGAGAGGTTTGGAGAGGGGTTTATTTAGGGTTTGCTGATAACGTAGCGTGGCGTATCCCTGCCATAACCCAAGATTATCAAGGATTTTGTTGGGTTTCGCTCAACCCAACCTACATTTCCTTAACCGACAAATATTGCCCTAAATCCTTCTTTTCAGGGATTTCGCTCCCGCACTCCGCCAACCTACAAGACTCCCCTTGGGGGGTTATTGTTTTTAAATTGCTTTTGAACTCTCTCAATTTGTCGAGCAACTCCCGCTTCTGTAAAGAACATTATGGCTAACTCAAAATTTATCTGACTATTTTGAAATTCACCCATTTTCTGATATGTTAAACCTAATTGGAAGTAAGCTGCTCCTAAATGATATCTATTAGCATTAGTTTTATTGAATATTTCTATTGATTTTGAATGGTTAGAAAGTGCTTCTTGAAAATTATCTTGGATGCGACCAAGTTCTGCTAACCCAGTTAAAGCCTGAGCTGCAAACAGATTATGTTCAGGACTATATTTAACTGCTTCAGAAGATTCCAGGGAAAGCATAAATGGGTTCGTGTTCCCGTGAAATCGAGTTTTTTCTTGAGACATTTTTATTACTTCATGATACATTCTCAAAGATTTTTGAATATTCCCTAAATTTTTGTAAATTATGCCTAACGTGTGTAACATATAGATTTTACGCCATACAAGAAGATGTACTTCAGTTTCTAAACCCGACTTAATAAGCAAAGTTTCCATATTAACTACAACATAATATAATCTTGTAGCCAAAACTTGAGCAAGAACCCCATAAGATAATCTTTTTGTAAAAAATTTATCAACAACCGATGTTTTTTCTAGATTCAAGTATGAGTATATAACAGCTAATTGCAGAGATATATGTATTTGATATCTTTTTATTTTTAACTTTAAACTTGGACTTACTTTTCGCATTATGGTTGCTAACCATGATTTGGTTAGTTCCAAAATATTTAGACCTGCTTCCAGTTCCCAGCTATCTATATAGCAGATAGATAAATGTATTTTATTTTTTAATATCAACAATATAAGATCATCATATTTTGTGTTTATCTTATTATTTTCAAAACCATCTAAAAGAGAATTTGCCAGTGCTAGTGATTTATTATCGTAGTTAATTGCTATTTTTATATTTCCTAAGAGCATACTGATTACACCTTTAATAGAATAAATACTTGCTATTATATATTGAGATTTTATCTTTTTCATGATCAAATCCAATATAGACATTATTTGTACGAATCCTACCGCTCGATGGTAAGAAACAGCAAGAGTTTCATCAGGTGAGAAGGAATTACTTCTTCGTTCTATCAATACATATCCAGCATTTCCAAAGTCATGAATACATTCATAATGATAATAAGCTTCAAAGGCTTTCTTCGTATCCTCACTTGTGCGAATATTCTTCACACTACCTCTCCAAAATTCGGCTGCTTTGCGGTTAACTTCCTCCCATTCTTGACTTGATTTTAACCTTTTTATGCTCTCTTCTTTAATTACTGAATGTAGCCAATACTTCCCATTGACAAATTCAACCAAACGCAAATTTCTTAAAGCTTTAATTATATAAATACACCGTTGGTGGTCAGGAATATCCCACAACAAAGCTAGTAAAGCATCTTCAGTCACTTGCGGTATATCTTGATAGCGATAACATCCTAACCTACATAGTAACTTATAAGCATCTGGATTTAAACTTTGCAATCTCTCAAATTGATTGACAACTAAATTTTTTAATCCTTTTTCTACCAAAGTACAATTTTCTTGCCAATAAGCAGTTGCATCCCCTTCATAATCTGTTTTTATTGACCCAATCAGGATATGCATAGCTTTGGCATTACCCCCATATTTTATGTGCATTTCTTCTAGTAAAGAAACATCAATCTCAACTTCGTGAGATGCAAAAAATTCTTGCCATGCTGAACTACTTAATCTACTTAAATAATAATGATAAATTACATCAATTCGGTCGTCAAATAAACATTCTCTACTCGTAATTATCGTAAATGACTGCACAGTTTCATCAGCTAATATCTTCAATAATTCTAAATAACGACTATGATTTTGAATAAACTTACCGTGTTTATTTATTGCAGGTTCTAAGTTATCAATTAATATTCCGACTCGACGATTTTGTAAGTGTTTTTTTAATCTTATCAGTGTAATACCAAATTCCCTTCCTGGTTCTTCTTGAAAGTATTGTTTCAGCCATTCTTCAACTATGCTTTCAACGCTAGTAATATTATCTACCTCTCTAGCCATTTCTAGGGATAAAACTAAATCAAAGCCGTGATTATCTAAATATTGCTTGGCTAAAGTTGTTTTACCTGTTCCTCCTGGTGCCTGAATAACAATTATTTTTTGATGTTGATTAAAGAGAGTATTTAGCTTTTTTAAGTCATCATCTCTACCAAAAAAATTAGCACCTTTATTCTCAACAGGAAAGAAGTCTTGATGACAACTATTTGTCTCTTTTGAAGCTGGAACACTGTCTATGTTACTTTCGTATGATAGTTTTAATGCCTCAAATACGGATTTAATTGCATGCTCTTCAACACGCTGCTTTGTTAATATCTTTTGAATAGTATCTCTACTTACTTTTAAACTATTATGGCTGAATTGCATTTGTATCCATTTAATCCTGTTGCGAGGATTAATACATTCTTTAGCAATTATATTAACTATTTTTTCCTCGCCCACACTAGTAAGTATGTAAGTAAGCCGATTTCTAGTATTTTTCATCGCACTTGCCAAAAATTACGAATTTAACGAAGTTAATAAGACTTGTGCGAAGTTAATTTTTTCCCACCAGTGCTTAGAAAGCAACCATACCATAATTTCCAGGATTTTCATTGACGAACTTTACTTAACTTCGTTAAATACGCACATACCATACATAAATAGTGACTTAATAATATGGAGATTGCCAAAATTTGGTCAAGTTACCGTAGTACAGAGGTAATCAGCAACAAATCGATCTGAACCTATGAATAGTACATTACAGCACTTCCCGGTGTTATGAGGTACAAAAACCCCACCCCCAACCCCCTCCCCGCAAGCGATGAGGGGGCTAAGATGTACCTCATAGGAGCGGAAACCGCTGTAAATGCAACACTACCGGACTTTTGGTCATTGTGGATTGAGTGTCAGGATTATTTATACAGTGCTTGTCTGAAATGGATGGGTAATATTGCTGATGCTGAAGATATTATGAGTCAAGCTATGCTTAAAGCTGAGGAAAAAATGTGCATCTATGCAGTGAACAACTTTAGACATTGGGTAATAAAACTAACTTATAACCTCTGTCTTGATTTTCAAAGAAAGCGTTATCAGACTATTCAGTATGGTGATATTCAGAACGTTACTAGTAATAGCGGTAATAGCGTGGACAAACACGAAGAAAATCTATTTATTGATCTGCAACAACAAGAACTGGAAGAAGTTTTTTCGGTTTGGATTGATGAGTTACGTCCAATACTACGCGATACCTTTATTTGGCGTTGCTGAATTAGGGTATGATTAGGGGAAGGTGCGATTCCTGCGGAGTGCTTTGCTATCGCTAAACACTAATACCAAAGAGAATCGAATATTATGCAGTGTCCTGAATGTAATTCAAATCATATAAATAAA
>JBAXRM010000034.1:0-31249 GCA_037131225.1 Nostocales cyanobacterium ELA583
TGATAGCGAAGCGTGGCGTTAGCCATAAAGTATTAGATGAAACCGATAATCTCCAGAAACCTAACCCCCCTTCCCCCCTTCCCTCGTAGGGAATGGGGGTTTCAAAGCCTCTCCCCGCATCGGGGAGAGGTTTGGAGAGGGGTTTATTTATACATTAAAAACTTTTCAAACATCCTCTTAGAAATAAATAACGATAGGAAGAAAATATTTATGGGTTGGTTACAAAGACTTTTTGGCTTAGAAAAATCGGAAAGCGCCCAAGTTAATCCAACTTCCAGCGAGGATGATAATACACAAACAATAGATCCAGAACGCATAGGATTAAATGGAGAGTATGACCAAAGTGGTTTAGCAAAGCGTGTAGCATTAGCGTTTGATCAAGATCCTGACCTTGATGATATTGATACTCTCTGGGTTGCTCAAACAGGTGGTACTGTGGTACTAAAAGGTCAAGTTCCCAGCCAGGAGATTCTTAACCAAATGGTTGCTGTAGCCCATGCCGTCAATGGCACTACAGATGTTGATACTACACAAGTTAATACTAATTAATTAAATTGCAGATGGATTAAGCCGATTTATTACCCAATTGTCAATTATTAATTCCCTATCCAAGCTAAAATTGCCTGGTTAACTTGTTCCGGTGACTCGTCGTGAGGACAATGACCGACACCTTCTAAATATAGCAATTGCAATTTTTCGTTGTAGCTAACAAATTGATTTGCTAATTGTGGAGGAACAAATCGGTCTTTTTTCCCCCAAATTAACAACATCGGAATTGTTAAAGTTGGTAAAATTTTCTTGACACTAGGACTAAAATTCACTCCTGTTATTGCTTTAAATAAAGCTCTAAAAGCACGAGCAGATCCTCTATCCTGGGGTGGTCCGGCTAAAATATCTATCAGTTCATCAGTAATAGCTTCAGGGTTAGCATAAGCTAAACTAGCCCAAGGGCGTAGGACACTGGGACGACGAACAAAATAAAATAGCGGTTTTAATATTAATCTTGACGTAAATATACTTTTAATCCCGCTGACAAGAGGTTGCAAAGCAGTCGGGATTATCTCTTGCTCCAAATTAGGATCAGGTAAACTCATCATGACTATGCCCTGTACCATATCAGGATGATTAGCAGCCGCGACTAAAGAAATCAGTGAACCGATGGAATTACCAACTAAAACCACTGGTTGACGAATAAAAGTTTGCCAAAAGTCGTAAACTTGCTCTACCCATAGTTCCACATTGTAGTTAGTTGCAGCTTTTTCCGAAGCACCAAAACCAATCATGTCTAAGGCGTAAACTGGATGAGATTTACCCAAAACCTCTAAATTGTGTCGCCAATGACCAATAGAAGCACCAAACCCATGCAATAAAATTAAGGGTGTTGTTTTCGCATAATTATGGGAAGGACGAATATAAGTATAACGGGTTTGCCAACCACGCCACACCCAGTCCCTTTGATTACCAACTCTTTGCTGCCAATGTATTGTGGTGGTCACAGTTATCTATTATTAATTAGTGGGAAACAATTAATTTTGTTCGTTCTTTCTTAATATGTTACATTATATTTGGTTGGCTTCAATGTATACCTAATTTTGCTATACTAGAGAAGTCTTCTGGATGTCATATATCTATGTATTCAAAGAAAGTTGTAACAATAGTTATTAGTGTAAAATATCATGTAATTTAAATTAAATAATGCAATGGCATCAACTCAGAGTCAAGCCATATATACTGAAAACAGTTGAGACACGGACTTTTGTAAAATTACGAAAAACCTAGATTTGTAGGGGTTTAGCACTGCTAAACCCCTACCCGCTTAAATCAAATAACTAAGCCGTTTTAAGTATAGTTATAAAGACTTAATTACACTTCTCTTAGGAACTTGCTACACTAGAGAAGGATACTTATTTTTCAATTCTGAGTTACTGTTGTATTTTGCCCTTGTTGGCAATATCAAACTAAACTAACTAAATCAAGACCAATCCAAATTCTTAACTAAAGAGCTGCCACTAATCATAATGCCTGTGATTGAGAAAAAAAGAACTCGCGATCTGCCCCAAATTAACGAACGGATTCGCTTCCCGAAAATTCGGGTAATTGACACTGATGGCGCACAACTGGGAATCATAACTCCGCAGGAAGCGATACAATTAGCAGAGGAAAAGGACTTAGACCTAGTGCTAATTAGTGACAAAGCTGATCCGCCAGTATGTCGAATAATGGACTATGGGAAATATAAGTTTGAGCAAGAGAAGAAGGCGCGGGAAGCCCGGAAGAAGCAGCACACGGCTGATGTAAAAGAAGTGAAAATGCGCTACAAAATAGAAGAACATGACTATAATGTGCGCGTCAAACAAGCCGAACGCTTCCTCAAAGATGGCGATAAAGTTAAGGCTACTGTGATGTTCCGAGGTCGGGAAATTCAACACAGTGACCTAGCAGAAACGTTGCTTAAACGGATGGCTACGGACTTAGAGCCTTTTGGTGAGCTTCAGCAAGCACCAAAGAAAGAAGGGCGAAATATGATGATGCTGATTTCACCTAAAAAGTAATTTTGTCAACAACCTGGTAACGAATGCTGCATAAATTAGTTAATAATAGAATCTAAAATTGACATTAGGGGTATTTTTCCCATTCCCTCAGCATTCGTCCATAAGTAGATTCTTGTCAATTTATTCTCAAATGATAGTCCTGACGGCTGAGTGGGAAAGATAATACTCAGTTGCTCAGGACTTTTGCTATGGAAAATTTGATGGAATAGGAGTCAGTAGGGGCGTATAGCAATACGCCCCTACTGAACCACGAAGGAGCGTTCGCGGAGCGTCTCGTAGAGATAGTACACGAAGGAAGAAGGAAGAAGGAATGAAAAATTAGTAGCTGGTCTATAGGCTGATGTATTTTTTTTAAACTGTATTACTTACCTTTGTTACTGTGGTTAAGTAATAAAATCTATTACATACTAAGATAGGAATATTTAACGGAAAGTGTGAAATTCTCTTTTTTTCTACCTGATTCTGAAAAAAGTATAGTTATTTTTACTTAGCTACCCCAGACAATAAAACTGTATGGAATCTAAAAATCACGGGTTTTCTGGCAATCGAGGCGTTGTGGCACGACTGCTGAAGTGGGTAAATCTCCGTCCAGAAGAAGTTGAACGCACTTGGATGATGTTTGCTTTCTACACAACGGTAGCGGTGGGGTTACGATGGGCAGAAGATAGCACTGTTGCCTTATTTTTAGATCAATATGGAGCAGGCCAACTACCTTGGGTTTATATTTCTAGTGCTGTGCTTGGTGTAGGATTAGTAGGTTTATTTTCTTGGTTACAAAGGATTTTCCCCTTACGTTGGGTGATTGTAGCGATTGTACCTTGTATGATCGTGCCTTTATTTTTACTCGTATTATTGCGATGGGGTATTAGTGTTCCATCTTTTACGATGGTAATTATTTTTCTACTCAGGCTGTGGGTAGATGCTTGTTATGTAGTCAATGACCTAAATACTTCCATTGTTGCGAATCAACTCTTCAATATTCGGGAAATTAAACGGACTTATCCACTGGTTAGTAGTGGTTTATTAGTAGCAGATGTTATTAGTGGTTTTAGCTTGCCTTGGTTGGTAAAAGTTATGACACTAAATCAGGTGATTATTCTCGCCTGTTTGGTGGTTCTCTGTGGTTCGGGAATTTTATTTGTTCTAACTTATAAATATCGTGGCGCTTTTCCCGCTACTCCCCAAAGAGATATTCCTGAAGAACGAGGTACTCGCCATCGTCGCTTACAAGCTCCTCTAAAGCGTTATATCTGGTATTTGTTTATCTTTGTAGCCTTGTTACAAGTCATGGGCTTATTAATAGATTTTCAATATCTCAGAGAACTGAATGCTAATTTTGGTAATCAGGATTTAGCGAGTTTTTTGGGGCTGTTTGGGGGGATTGTGGGATTGTGTGAGTTATTCACGCAATGGTTTGTTTCTAGTCGTCTGATTGAAAAGATTGGGGTATTTTCGACGGCGGCGCTGTTACCAATTACTGTAGGATTTTTATTACCATCAGCGATCGCTCTGTTGAGTTTCTTTCCTTCTATTCAAGCACAAACTGTATTCTGGGGCTTAGTCAGTCTAAAATTCTGTGATGAACTTCTCCGTTATACCTTTGTTGTCAGTAGTGGACCAGTTTTATATCAACCTATTCCCGAAGAAATTCGTAGTTGGATTCAAACATTATCCGGTGGTACAGCCGAAGCCATCTCCAGTGGTTTAACGGGATTAACAATTTTTACCACTTTGTTTTTTGTTGAACAATATGTGCCTAAATCCTTACAAAAATGGGTATTTGTGGGAGAAACGGTAATTATCGCTGCCAGTTGTTTAAAAGTAGTCTGGGAATTGCGATCGCGCTACGTTGATTTATTGGTATTAAGTGCTGAAAGAGGAGAAGTCAGTGCGGCCACTGTGGGGTTACGAGTATTTCAACAGGGAGTAGTCAAAGCTTTAGTAGAAACAGGCAATACAGCCGATAAAGCGGCTTGTGTCGAACTTTTAGCCCAAATTGATCTCCAGGGAGCAGCCGAGGTTTTAGCGCCATTACTGGCACAACTCCCACCGGCTTTACAATCGAAAAGCCTGGAAGTAATGTTATTAGCAGGTGCAAACCCAGCATACTTGAATGCAGTTAGTCCTCTCTTAGAACAGTCTCCAGCCACATTTGATCCAGAAGTATTTTCTCTGGCTTTACGTTACGTTTACTTGGCTGATGTTAATCCTGATTTAAGCTCTTTAGAAAAGTATCTCCATCCTCAATATCATTCACTAATTCGGGCGACATCCGCCGCTTTACTCTTGCGTCAGGGGACACCTAACCAAAGAGTATCAGCCACAAATGCCATGCAGCAGATGTTGACTCATTCCCAGGAACAAGAACGAATTAACGCTGTGAGAGCTTTCAGAGAATCTGTGGATATACAAGAATTAAAATTATATATTCCCAGTTTATTAACAGATAAATCTTTGCGGGTGCGTTGCGCTGTTTTGGAAATGATTGCTGCAACAAGGTTAGAACAATACTATTCAATCCTATTAACCGCCCTATCTTACAAGTCTACCCGTACTACTTCCATCCATTCTTTAGTGCGATTAGAGAACAAGGCACTCCCTTTATTATTACAACTAGCGACAAATATTTACAAACCGGAAGTAGTGCGAATGCACGCTTGGCGAACTATTGCTCTCATCGGTACTATAGAAGCACAGGAAAGTTTATGGGTGAATTTAGAAACGTCCTGGGGTAGTACCAGGGAATATATTCTCCGCAGTTTAATTAAAATTAACCAACAGTCAGAAAATCCAAGTGTTGTGCATCGGTTGGATGAAAGTAGAATAGAAGCTTTAATTAAGGAAGAATTCCAATTTTTAGGAGAAATTTATGCTGCTTATATAGACTTGCAATTAATTAATTCTCTAGAAAATCATCACAACAACGAAAGATTAATTGCTATTGGTGAATTGTTGCAAACTGCACTATTGGAAGTAGAAATTAATGTTAAAGACAGATTGCTGTTACTACTAAAATTACTTTATTCTCCAGCTAAAATCCAAGCCGCAACTTTGAATCTCCAATCTGAATCGGTGGTAAGTTTAGCCAGGGGTTTAGAGATATTAGACCATACAGTGAAGTTATCATGTAAGTTACTATTACTGCATATTTTAGATCGTCGTCCACCACAGGAAAAACTCCAGCGGCTGATAGAATATGGAATTGTGGAAAGAGAGAAAATGCCACAGAGTAATGAAAAAGAATTAACTATCATTGCTAATCGTCTGCGTCAATTGATTAACATGGGCAATTTGCTTTCTGATTGGTGTTTGGCTTGCTGTTTTCATTTTGCCCAAGCTGCCCATATTCGCGTTAGTTCTGATCAAATTTTAGTAACTTTGCGTCATCCTACAGGCTTTGTAAGAGAAGCTGCCATATCCTATTTGAGTGTAGTTTCTGGGAGGATTGTCCAAGAAATTCTTCCTTACTTAAAAACAGATCCACATCCTCTGGTAGCGGCTCAAGTTCAGGAATTGATAAAAAAATCCATTTGTTAGAAAATGAGTGTAAAATTTTTATCAGAACAGAATTCAGGAGTCAGAATTTTGTTCTAATGTCCTAAAGACTAATATAATAAGGTAAAACCGACACTCTCAGGGAAGATAACCACTGAGATTCTTAAATTTAATAAATGACTTCCTCAGTATAAAACCCAAACCTAGTTGTAAGAATCTTTCATGGAAGGTCGCTATATTTTTGTGGCTATGTTTAATAATTTATTTAGCCGTTATCCATAAGTTGTAAATTTATCACTGGTAGGCAAAATAGAAGAAATTTTTTCATAAGTTATTGGAGATTGCTATAATTTTCTCACTATAATGAGATTTAATTTTAGCGGTTTAATCGCTGATCCCCATCAGGGTTACTCCAGGATACGCTATAAAATAGAATGACAAAACAAAACCCTAAAACTCAGAATCGCTGTTGACTGCAACGCATGATGAATCAACTGAACAATGGTTTTACATTATTTCTCAGTCTGCTAGTTGAGGCGATGCCCTTTTTATTGCTAGGTGTATTTTTCTCCAGTGTGTTACTATTCTTTATTGATGAAAGTAAATTAGTCGAGAAAATGCCCAAAAATCCCCTATTGGGGGCTTTATTTGGCAGCTTGATGGGTCTTTTCTTTCCAGTTTGTGAGTGCGGTAATGTGCCAGTGGCAAGACGCTTATTGATGCAAGGAGTACCCACATCAGTAGCAATTGGCTTTTTATTAGCAGCACCGACAATTAACCCGATTGTAATTTGGTCAACTTGGACTGCATTCCGCGATCAACCAGAAATAGTAGTGTTAAGAGTGGTATTTTCCCTGGCTATTGCGACCATTATTGGTTTTATCTTTAGTTTTCAACCAGATTTAGTTCCTTTTCTTCAACCTGCGATCGCTCGTCATCTTAAATTTAACCCCCCCGCTTCACCAAAAACAAGCCGCAGAGGAAAACAATCTCAACTACAACTCCAAACTAATTCGCCTAGTTTATTGCAATCAGGAACATATATTCTTGGTGGAACAACGGGAGCATCAAAACGCATAGATAATAATTACGGTGAAGCTGCGGCAATTTCTAGCCTCGATAAACCCTTACCAGAGAAACTTCGCTCACTCTTAGATAATATTGTCCAAGAATTGCGAGAATTAGGAGGAGTAATGGTACTAGGAAGTGCAATAGCCGCCGCCATCCAAGTTTTAGCCCCCCGTGAACTAATTCTCGGTCTTGGGGCTGGGCCAATTACTTCAATTTTAGCTATGTTAGTATTAGCGGTAGTTGTATCAATATGCTCTACAGTTGATGCCTTTTTTGCCCTGTCTTTTGCTTCCACATTTACTAGCGGGTCATTACTAGCGTTTCTAGTATTTGGACCAATGATTGATATTAAAGGTATTGGTTTAATGTTATCAATTTTTAAACCCAAAGCCCTCTTCTATCTTTTTTCCTTAGCAGGACTGTTGACACTCTTATTAACCTTATTTCTGAATCTGCACGTAATCTGATGTTATTTGTCCGTTGTTGCAAACGAGAAATGTGGGGTGTGGGGTATGGGGTTTAAATCTTAGAAAGGTGGGAATATAGAAATTAGAGATTGGGAAATACGTATTTGGTAATTTGATCAAATAACTTACCAATTATCTTATTCACTGTCACCTGTCAACTGTCAACTGTTACCTTCTTCCCTGTGATACCTAAATAACGTTAATGCTGAATTCCCAAACTAAAGCCCCGAATAAATTCATTCCTTGGTTAGATGTGGTAGCCATTACGGCTTGGGGTATTTTAATGTTGAAATACTGGCTGACGGGGAAACTTTACCTGTTGATTCACCCTGATTACTTTTGGTTAGCCATTTTGGCGGGAATAGCTTTATTAGTTATTGGTTTTTTTAAAGGGTTACAACTTTGGAAACACCGCCGCCGACCTGAAATACCTAATGCTCCACATATTAATTTATTTCCCCCTGGTTGGGGTAGTTTCCTGCTATTAACAGCCGCAATTTTGGGATTAATTATTACACCCCGTGCCTTTGCCAGTCAAACAGCATTAGATCGAGGCGTAACTGAATTAGTTGGTGCTACTCGCACCCAACCCCAAGCATTTCGGGCTACAGTTCGCCCAGAAGAGCGATCGCTTGTAGACTGGGTACGCACACTTAACGTCTATCCTGAACCCGACGCATACACGGGACAAAAAGTAAAAGTGCAGGGATTTGTGATTCACCAACCTAACGTCACTGAAGACTATATATTTTTAGCCCGGTTTATCCTCACCTGCTGTGCCGCAGATGCCTATCCTGTGGGATTACCAGTGCAAATATCAGGCTCACGTCAACAGTACCCACCTGATACGTGGTTAGAAATAGAAGGACAAATGACAACCCAAACCATTGCCCAAAAACGCCAATTAACCATCAAAGCTGACTCCCTCAAAAAAATTCCTCAACCTCAAAACCCTTACAGTTATTAGTCAGGATCATCAATCTAAAATCTAAAATCCAAAATCTAAAATTGTGAGGTCAATAACTCAGCCCTAAAGGGACTGAGCTTGTAAGAAATCAAGACTTACGTGTTTGACTAGCTCATTGAGACGCAATTTGGTACGAACTTCCAGATACTTCCCTAGTCTGGATTATCTTCAAGCTATCTTGTAATAGCGTTGGTTAAAGCCAAGACATCTTAATTGCGTTGAGCGAAGGGACATCAAACTTTACTCGAAGGATTATCTCTTGATGCGAGTACCCGTAGTTTCAGTAGACAATACGCCATTAATGCCAACTAAACCTAGTCGAGCAAGACGATGGATCAAAGATGGTAAAGCAATCGGCAAATTCGATAAACTTGGCATTTTCTATGTCCAGTTATTAGCCGAACCAAGTAATACCGAAACGCAAGAAATAGTATATCTTGCACATATTCAATAGCATAATTAAGGTTGCCATAAATAAAATTCATGGGATTATTGATTTCATGGGCAATACCAGCTACTAATTGTCCCAAGGCGATCTCGACTTATTTGGCATACCGTCAAAAAGTCCCCTTGATGTGTAAAATCTCAGGTACAATGCAAATAGCTTTTTTTATTGCAAATTATTCTCCCAACTCCTGATAAAATGTCATCTAAAGAAGAACGAAAATATTGGTTAGCTTGGTCACAAATTTCCGGTATTGGTCCAATATTATTACAACGATTACAACAGCATTTTGGTAATTTAGAAACAGCTTGGAAAGCTAGTCCAGGAGAATTACGAAAAGTTGAAGGTTTCGGATTTCAAACATTAGAAAAAGTTGTTCAACAAAAAACCCGTTTAAACCCAGAACAACTACTCACTCAACACCAAGAAACAAACCCTCATTTCTGGACACCAGCAGACCCAGAATATCCCCAACTACTGCGAGAAATCCCCAGTCCACCCCCATTATTATATTATCGAGGTGAAGTTGATTTACAGGAAAATTCAGGACAAAAACCTTTAGTAGGAATTGTGGGAACTCGTCAACCCACAGAATATGGAATTAAATGGACTCGTCAAATTAGTACCGCATTAGCAAGAAATGGTTTTACCGTTGTTTCTGGTATGGCCGAAGGAATAGACACCGAAAGTCATGCAGCAGCAATGAAAGCAGGAGGTAGAACAATAGCAGTTGTGGGAACAGGAGTGGATGTAATTTATCCCCATAAAAATCGAGATTTATATAAACAAATATTGACATCTGGCATAGTAATCAGTGAATATCCTGCCAAAACTACACCAAATCGCACCCATTTTCCTCGTCGAAATCGCATCATTGCCGGTTTAAGTCGGGCAGTATTAGTAATAGAAGCAGGAATAAAATCTGGCGCTTTAATCACAGCCACTTATGCTAATGAATTTTGTCGAGATGTTTACGCATTACCAGGAAGAATTGATGATCAACCATCACAAGGTTGTTTAAAATTAATTAGTCAAGGTGCAGGTTTAATTAATCAAGAACTCAGCGAATTATTAACCCTGTTGGGAGCAATTCCCCAAATAGATATAGAAATACCTATAGTTAAATCTCCTCCTTTACCTGATTTATCACCAGAATTACAACAGGTAATAGACACCTTAACTATTGATACTTTATCTTTTGATATTATTATTCAAAAAACAGGTATGAATGCTGCTTTAGTTTCCAGTTCTTTATTACATTTGGAACTCATGGGTTTAGTGACCCAACTCCCAGGAATGCGATATCAAAAATGTTAAGGGAATATTTATAACCTTATAAAATTTACTCAAATAGTGACTCTAAATCTCGATAACCACTAGCAATACGAGTAATATTAATTCCTATTTCCTCTTCTTGAGGATAGTAAAATATAATGTAGTCATCTACAATAAAACCACGAAGATTTTTTGCTAGTCTTCCATAACTTTTACCCATACTTGGAAAACTAGCAACTAATTTACACTTACTTCTAATTTTATCAAAAAGTTGACTAGCGGCTTTTGGATTACTGTTACCAAGATATTCACAAATTTCTTCTAAATCTTGAATAGCTTCATCAGAAAATGAGTATTTACCCATTGTGTAATTCCTCTTCTATTTGTTTAATTTTCGCTTGTAGTCTAGCAAAAACCACCTCACCATCTGTTACTTGTCCATTATTAATCTGTTCAGTCCCCACCGCTATTTTTTCCTTTAGTTCCTCCAGTCTTCTTTCTCTACCTAACAGTAAATTAAAAGCCTCATTCACTGCATCTTCTATATTTTCAAATCGCCCAGTGGCAATATAAGCTTGTATTAACTCCTCTGTTTCCGGTTTCAGTTGAATATTCATGATATATTTGACCTCTGATTGATAGCCTTAATGCTGTTTTAACAACAAATTCACCTTTTCTGCAACAGAGTTAAATTTTGAATAGTTTATTGTGGTGGATAATATTGAGGAGTCATTACAGGAAGTGGATAACTACCTACAGGCATATTATTAACCATCCCGTTAGGCATACTTGGATTCATCATTGGTGGTTGAATCGGTTGCTGAATTAGAGGTTGAATAGGTGGTTGATAATTAGGAATTGGTTGATTATTTGTCGGATTGTTAGGTGTGACTGTAGTTTGGCTAAAATGTTGATAAGCTGTACTAGAAATAGAACTAATTAATTTTGCTGCCCGAGGATCATTATTAGGACGTTTTACCATAATAGCAGCAATATAACGCTTACCCGTAGGAACTTCTATTAAACCCGCATCTGCTAACATTGTGCTAATATCACCTGTTTTGTGGTAAGCATTTGCGCCCTTTCCTAAGCCCGCAGGTAGAAGATTATCTCTTTCAGTGCGACTCATCATATTAAGCATTAAATCACGCGATCGCATACTCACAACATTACCTTGATTCACCATCGAAATCAAATTCGCCAATTCTCTTGGACTAGTAGTATTAGTGCCTTCTAAATCCGGGAGAGGATTACGAATCATCGTTGTTGTCATCCCCCAACTGCGAAAACGCCCATTTAATGCCTCTTGTCCACCCAATTTAGCAACTAGCATATTTGTGGCGGTATTATCGCTAATTGTAATCATCTTCGTAGCCAGATCAAGAGCCGTATATTTGCTGCCTGGGGTTTGATACTGCATATTTCCAGAACCCCCCACAATCATCTCTTTTTGCAGATTCAACATTTCATCCAGGCGGATTTTACCCGCATCTACATCCTGGAAAAAAGCAATCAAAATCGGGATCTTAATCGTACTCGCCGCAGAAAAGCTTGTATTGCTATTAATATCTACATAAGCACCATTGTCTAAGTCTAATAAAAATACTCCTGGTATCAGATCAGAATTAGCTGTAGTGAGAGTTTGCAAAGAATTTTTTAAAGATATAATTTCTTGGGAAAGATATAAGCTCGTATTAGAATTTTGAGGTGATTTTTGAGGTGCTGTAACTTGAGATATAGACGCAACATGACCAATGCGATTAGCAGGGTCTAGAACCGATAACAAAGTACCGACAATCGCACCAACACCGACACCGACAATTAACAACCGCAAGGCATATAACATGGTTCTGGCCATAGGCTTTAACCTAGTCTTGCGTGATCCTTTTCTGTCTGTCTTCGGCCTTTCCATGCGTACCGTCTTTAAGCGCTCATTCCTCGGTGGGGAAATTTGGGTATTCTTCTTAACTGTAGTCACGGGTTTAACACCTGGGGACATCATGATCCGTGATGCTGGTCTTCGCCCCCCAGACGAAATAGGCGCAGGACTGATATGATTATTTAGACGAGCCAATGTTGCAGTTTCTCTTGGGCTAGAAACTGGCTGCTGATTGGTCATTTTTTTTTGCCCTGTCTTGGAGACTGGACGTTTACGCCGGCGACGCTGTACAGGTTGCCTTTGTGATATAGGTATGAGTTTGTCACTTGTTTCTGACATAGCTACTCCTTGTCACCTTCGACCCAGATTGTGAATTGATGCACCTTGATACTCAGTTTACCCTTTGGGACTAAGTGGCATATTTGTCTCTACCTTACTTTATATTTATCTTTTTTGATAATTATTTAGGTACATGATAACCCAGATTGGCGTTTTTAATTACTGATATAGGATTCATATATTAGCAATAGGATTTGAATTTTGAAAACTCTAAGTATTTGTAGGGTGCGTTAGGCATAGCCGTAACGCACCTTAAGCTCAATTAACGGTGCGTTACGAGACGAGCTAACTCACCCTACCTGTATTTCTAAAATCAAATATTAGTCCTGTTGTATATCCAAAATTAATATTACCCGGACTCATAGCCAATAGCCAGAAGTAATTAAATATTTCTATTACGTGATTATTATGTAAAAATGATTTGTCCTCTGTAGTCATTATTAATGATGCATCAAAGTTCTGGTCATTGGCGTTTGGGTCTAGGTTTATCATTAGTAACTGTCTTTTTATGGGGAGTTTTACCTCTAGCTTTGACGATAACGCTACAAAATTTAGATGTTTTCACTGTTGTTTGGTTTCGCTTTTCAACCGCATTTATTTGTCTAGCAACTTATTTATTGTCTCAGCAAAAATTACCAACATTAGCAGAATTACGTGCTACTTCTTGGCAATTATTAGTAGTTGCGACCTTATGTTTAGCCGCTAACTATTTTCTGTTTACGCAAGGTTTAGGATTAACATCCCCAGGCAATTCTGAAGTTATAATTCAATTATCTGGTGTATTATTAGGTTGCGGTGGATTAGTAATTTTTCGTGAACGTTATACCTTATATCAATGGCTGGGTGTAGCTGTTCTAATTGTGGGGTTTACATTATTTTTTCATGGTCAGTTAGCTAATTTAATCACATCGAAAGGTGAATATTTATTAGGTAGTGGCTTGATTGTTTTTGCTTCAATAGCCTGGGCTATCTATGCCTTATCACAAAAACAGTTATTACAATCTTTGTCTTCAGCAAAAATCATGTTGATTATTTACGGTGGCTGCGCTTTATTATTCACACCATTTGCAAAAATCAATACTATTTTTACTTTGGATAGGTTTCATTTTTCAATTTTGCTATTCTGTGCTTTAAATACCTTCATTGCCTATGGTGCTTTTGCAGAATCTTTAGAACATTGGCAAGCATCACGGGTGAGTTCTGTATTAGCTTTAGCTCCGATTATTACTTTAATTTCCGGTTGGCTGATGTCAGTAATTGCCCCTAATATTATCTCTCCAGAAAATATTTCTCTCATGGGAATTATTGGTGTATTTTTAGTTGTTTGTGGTTCAATATCTATTGCTTTGGGCAAATCTAATTAATAGGATTTATTAGCATTATTTAGATTTTATTAATCAGGAAAAATACATAATAAATACTGATGTAGATCCTCAATGTATTTATTATGATCTTAAAAGAACTCCTAGTAATTAATAGCAAACTCATCGGAAACAGCCTTCAATTTCGTTTCCGTGGCTTGTTGTAGGAAATATTTTGAATTTTTGAATTGTTTAACAGGGTGTTTAAATAACTACCAAAATTTGAGCCTCGCTCAACAACATCACTACAAAAGTTAAGCGATGAATATGTTTGGTAATTGGGGCAGCACCCTGAGAAAAAATTCTTTATTACTGGTTTTATTAATATTGCTGCCAACATTTGGTATAACTAACTCTGTTATGGCAGCAGAACAAGTTCATGCTTCTTATTCAGCACTAGAAATTTCTATCCCCATTAGCGCCTTAGAAAGCTATGCTAAATATGGTATAATTAATGCAGATTTAGCAGGATATTATCAATATATTCCTACAGGTAAACTGGAAGAATTAAAGAAAATTTTAATTCAACCGCTGAAAATTAGTCCGGCTGTAGCTGCTCAATTTCTGGATACGCAACAGGGAAAATTTATCTTACAAAGGTTATCAGGATTAATTAAAACTAAATCTGATTATCCAAAATTTGTATCTGGGTCTTTACGCACAGCTTTAATTGCGGCTGCGGCTGAACCAGAAGGATTAAATCTATTAAATTTACTACGTAAATATCCTCAAAATAATATTCATATTGATGTGGCTTCCAGTATGAAAATTGCTGGTGAATTAGAGAAAATGATCAGCGACACTGAAACAACTATTTCTACATTAATCCAAATATCAAAATTAGAAGCTGCTAAAATCTCTCAAACTAATTTTTCTCAATTCCCAAAATTGCCAAATCAAGGAAATTTATCAACTCAAAAACGAACAATAAACTTCTTTGATTCCATCCGTAATCGGCATTTATCTACAGATATATATATTCCTAATGCCCAAAATCCTGCACCTGTGATTATTATTTCTCATGGCTTAGGGCTAGACAGTAGTAACTTTCGTTATTTAGCAAATCATTTAGCTAAATATGGTTTTGCTGTAGTCATTCCGAATCATCCTGGTAGTGATGATCAACAATTACAATTTTTAATTCAGGGTAATAGTAATCAAGTCGCACACCCCAATGAATTTAAAGATAGACCTTTAGATATAAAATATATTTTAGATCAATTAGAGTCAGATCCACAATTTCAGCATCGGCTGAACTTACAACAAGTAGGAATATTTGGTCAGTCTTTAGGAGGTTATACTGCATTAGCTTTAGCAGGGGCAAAAATTAACTTTCAGCAACTACAAACAGACTGTCATGGCGACAAATTGCGAAATACTTGGAATATGTCTTTACTGTTGCAATGTCGGGCGTTAGAATTGCCAAACCAGTCAGGAGAAGAATATAATTTACAAGATACAAGAATCAAAGCTGCGATCGCTGTTAATCCTATCACCAGTTCTATTTTTGGGCAAGTTGGTTTAAGCCAAATTCACACCCCAATCATGATGATTGGGAGTAGTGAAGATACGGTAGCACCAGCCTTATATGAACAAATTTTACCCTTTTCTTGGATTACTCATCCCCAAAAATATTTAGTTATGCTACTTGGTGGTACTCATTTTTCCACCATTGGTAATAGCAATCCTGATAGTACCCAAATGACACTATCAACAGATATGGTAGGTGATGCTGAACAAGCATACAATTATATTAATGCTTTGAGTTTACCTTTCTTTCAAACTTATATAGCCGAAAAATCAGAATATCTTCCCTATCTTAACGCTGCCTATGCTCAAAGTATTTCTAGTCAGTCTCTCGGTTTAAATCTGGTCCAGTCCCTGGATCATCTCAAATTAGCACCAGTTTTAGGTGATAATCGCCAAGAAACCAACCCCGTCAAAAAAGAATTTTCTCATACCATAATCCGCTTTGGATTTTGGATGCTGGGTATCGGTGTTTCTCTACTAGATTTATTGGCATTTTCTCAGTTTTAACAATTTGTGTGAAAATACAAAAATCTCAACTATAAAATCTAAAATTGTGCAAGGCTTTCTCAACTTAAACAAACCATTTGACTGGACTTCTCATGACTGTGTAGCCAAAGTCCGAAAACTCCTGAACATGAAACGAGTCGGACACGCAGGAACTTTAGATCCTACTGCTACTGGCGTATTACCGATAGCCTTGGGTAAAGCCACCAGATTATTACAATATTTACCGCCAGAAAAGGCTTATCAAGCCACTATTCGGCTAGGGGTACAAACTACTACTGATGATTTAGAAGGAGAAATTATTGCCTCCGCACCTTGTCCAGGGTTGGATTTGGAATATATAAAAACGGCACTTGACCAGTTTATCGGGAAAATTGAGCAAATTCCCCCTAGTTACAGCGCCATTCAAGTTGATGGCAAACGCCTGTATGATTTAGCGCGAAAAGGAGAAATAGTCGAAGTTCCGGTGCGAACAGTCGAAATTTCCCAAATTCAGGTATTAGACTGGCGAGACGGAGATTTTCCAGAATTAGATGTAGCCATATCTTGTGGTACGGGAACATATATTCGTGCGATCGCTCGTGATTTAGGTACAATATTAAATATAGGTGGAACTCTGTCCGCCCTAATCCGCACAGAAAGCAGCAGTTTTCAGATTCCCACCAGTCTCACCTTCACAGATTTAGCGACCCAAATCGAAAACGGCACATTTCAACCCATATCCCCTGACACCCCATTACAACATCTTCAGTCGCTGAGTTTATCAGCAGAATCAGCAAAAAAATGGTGTCAAGGTCAAAAAATTCCCCTCAATCTTGCTATTAGCGACTTTGTTCGAGTTTATGAAACCCAAACCAATTTTTTAGGAATCGGGAAATTAGAAAATGATTTATTAGTTCCCCAAATGGTGTTTTATGAATATCCAAATTACAAATTAAATAATTAAAAGTAAAAGTAAAAGATGGTTTTAGTTAAAGAATTATCAATCTAATAAATTTCTGGTGAAGATTGTAGAGATATTCATGGAATGTTTCTACATGATTCTAATATAAATTTTTGGTAAAGATTGTAAAGATGTTTATGAAAAATTTTCATAGAGGTTTAAAACCATACACATTCAATTTTCACAGACTAAAATTCACATAATTTCTACTTAAAAATACGCCTCTATAATGTTTTTCCTCATTATATATAAAAACCCACAAAAATAAAACAATTCATCCTGTGGATGACTCTTTTTCTAGAATTACTCTAATATACATCGGGGCGCATATAACCGTTGCAAGGAGTATATTTTGAAAAAAGCTAGACTTTTATGTATGTTGTTACGCCCAAATTGGTTGCAGATCATAGGCACAACTTTCTTAGGGTATATATGGTTTACGACTGCTCTTTCAGTTACCTCTGCTTCTGCGGCAGATGAAATAGCTTCTGAAAACCATAGTAGGAAAGAATTAATAACTAATCAAATCGCCTTAAAGAAGAATTTACCGGATCTCAAAGAGGTAGTGGCGAAAAATATGAAATCGCAGGGGAAGATTGAATCTCTGCTTGAGCAAAAACAACCACAGTTCAATGCTCAAACAGAAACTCCAGTCCCTGCCAACAGTCAAATCAATTCTGATAAGTTACGCCAAGATTTGTTAATTGAGCCTCTGGTCAAGGTAATTCCAGCCAAACAAACGTACTCACCTTCACTTACTTTTGCTACTCCAAGTGCTTTCGGGGCTGGGTGGGGTGATATTTTCTTCGGGGCATCAGCAGCAACTTCTGGGAAAGCTAGAACTCAACCAGACGGCAGTATCAGTATGGGTTTTGGGTTAGGAAATGCCAGAAAACTAATTGGTCTAGAACTTGCCTACAATATTGGTAGTATCAAAAATTTTGGGTACAACGGAACTTTTGACCTCAAAGCTAACCGTATTCTCTATGCCAAAAACAACACTCAAATAGCTGCGGCTGTTGGCTGGAGGACTTTTGCTCAACACGTTAAGTCTGAAACAATTAGACCTTCCGGTGTTTTTGGTTTGGTCACAAGTTACTCCTTGTTAAAACCTAACGATCCTGTTAATAAAATGCCCATCTCCTTTTCTTTAGGAGCCGGCGGCGGTGATTTCCGCACAGGTAATGCCAGTACTGGTGTGTTTGCTGGAGTTGGAGTACAAGTTCATCCCCAAATAGGTGTAGGTATGGGCTGGAGTGGAGTTGGTTTCAACGTTGGAGCTTCTTTCGTGCCAATTCCTACTATTCCTTTAACTATTAATGCTGTGGGTGCGGATCTTACAAATCATAGCCAAGGCGGCACAGTATTTGTTTTGAGTATAGGCTATGGTTTCAATTTTTTACCTAAATAAACACTTCAATTTTTAGAAAATCACCATGTTAAAAATCAGAACTTTTATTCTTGCTCTCACTGTCACTCCCCTACTGGCAATCAATTGGCAGTTACCAAGCCAATCCCAAACTTCTCCTAGTGTGGGGACTGGCGGAAGTTTGAGTGGTGGTGGCAATGTTGGCCCAGTTAATACGAGTCCTAGTGTAGGGACTGGCGGAAGTTTGAGTGGCGGGGGCAGTAATGGTACAAGTGGTAATACTGTTTCCAATCCTAATCCCAGTGTAGGAACAGCAGGTGGTCAAAGTGGCGGTGGTACTACTGGCTCAAATGGTAATTCCAGTGTAGGAACAGCAGGTGGTCAAAGTGGTGGTGGTACTACTGGCACAGATGGTGATAATGTCGCAACAGATGGTGGTCAGGGTGAAGGTGAAAACAATGCCTCAAATGGCAATAATGAAGGAAACGAGAACAATGACTCTTCAGGTCCAGTAGAAAATCTTGTACCTAGAGCATCTTCTATTAGCATCTTGCGAGGACGCAATGGAAATATAATCAGGATTAAAATAGACGCTCAGAGACAAATCAATACTACTGCCACTAACCTATTAAATGGGGCAAATCCGGGCATTTTAGTAGCGATCGCCCAAGGTGGAACAATCGGACAAACTGCATCTGATACATTTACTGAGTTCTTAATTGGTGCGGGTGTTAATCCAGAGTTAGGAGGAAGTTTTGCAGCAATTCTCCGCTCTATCATTGTTCAAACGGGTGATAATCAAGCAAATGTAGATATCAACCAGTTGAACAATGCGATTAATACTTACAACCGGATTGTTCGAGAAAGTAGTCCGGTAACTCTGCAAACACTCTCGCAAAACGAAGATTTCGCAACCTTTGGTAGTGCATTAAGAGAATTAAGAGCAGCGGTTCAGTAATTTCCACTTCAATTCCAGACTAACAAAATATAACGGGGAGACATAAGAGCTTCTCCGTTATTTTTTGTAAATTTGAGAAAGGTTCACAAAAAAGTTAAGTTAAGAGAAAATAGGCGAAGACAACGGGGAAATAAAAGTGAGTCCTGGATTTGATTACGATTTAGTGATTATCGGCGCTGGTGTAGGCGGACATGGTGCTGCTTTACACGCTATCAGTTGCGGTCAGAAAACAGCGATTATTGAAGCTGGGGATATGGGAGGAACTTGTGTCAACAGGGGTTGTATTCCTTCTAAAGCATTACTCGCAGCTTCAGGAAAAGTGAGGGAATTACGTAACGCCCACCATCTCAAGTCTTTGGGAATTCAAATTGGCAATGTCGAGTTTGAACGGCAAGCGATCGCTGATCATGCTAACAATCTTGTCTCCAAAATTCAAGGAGACTTAACCAACAGTCTCAAACGCGTGGGAGTTGACATTATTCGGGGTTGGGGCAAAGTATCTGGTACACAAAAAGTTACCATCGTTACAGATAACGGTGAGAGAACCATCACCGCCCAAAATATCATTCTTTCCCCCGGTTCTGTCCCCTTCGTTCCCCCTGGAATTGAAGTAGATGGCAAAACTGTATTTACCAGTGATCAAGGCGTTAAATTAGAAACTCTACCTAAATGGGTGGCGATTATTGGCAGCGGTTACATTGGGTTAGAATTTTCTGATGTTTACTCAGCTTTGGGTTGTGAAATCACCTTAATTGAAGCCCTGAGTGAGTTAATGCCAGGATTTGACCGAGATATCGCTAAACTGGCAGAACGGGTCTTAATTAACCCCCGTGACATTGAAACCAAAGTTGGTATCTATGCCAAAAAAGTTATCCCTGGTTCACCTGTAGTCATTGAGTTGGCTAACTTTGAGACTAAAGAAGATTTAGAAGTTCTGGAAGTTGATGCTTGTTTAGTCGCTACAGGTCGTGTTCCCGCTACTCAAAATCTCGGTTTAGAATCCGTTGGAGTAGAACTTGACCGCCGTAATTTTATCCCTGTAAATGATAATATGGCAGTATTATCAGCAGGAGAGGTTGTCCCCTATTTCTGGGCTATTGGTGATGCTACCGGAAAAATGATGTTAGCTCATGCGGCATCGGCTCAAGGTATCATTGCTGTAGAAAATATGATGGGTCGTCAGAAAACTGTTGACTATCGCAGCATTCCTGCCGCCGCTTTTACCCATCCAGAAGTTAGTTATGTGGGCTTAACAGAAACAGCCGCCCAGACTTTAGGTTTAACTGAAGGTTTTGAAATTGCCACCAGCAAGAGTTACTTTAAAGGTAATTCTAAAGCTTTGGCGGAAAATGAAACTGATGGGATGACTAAAGTAATTTATCGTAAAGATACTGGCGAGGTATTAGGTGTACATATTTTTGGTCTCCATGCCTCAGATTTAATTCACGAAGCCGCAGCCGCTGTTGCCAATCGTCAATCTATCCAAACTCTCGCTTACTTGGTTCATGCTCATCCAACACTTTCAGAAGTTCTGGATGAAGCTTACAAGCGGGCATTAGTAAGTTAATAGAAGAATTAAGGAGTTACAGGTGATAGGTGATAGGTAATGGGGAAGAGAAAAATGTTCTTTCTTCTTCATTATTTTTTCCGAACTCCTGTACGGGCGAACGGCCGTTCGCCCCTACTCCTGAACCGGTGACTCTTGACTCCTGACTCCTTAAAAAATATGCAAATTCGCCGTCGTTCACCTAGCACAGTTATTAATATTTCTATACTTCAATATCAATCCGCTATAGAAGGGGCTGCACCAAATAATATTTTAGAAGAAATTGTCTGGCAAAAAGAAACAGAAGTTGAGAAAATGCGGGAAAAGCTACCTTTGCGGGAATTGCAAAAACAAGCCCTATCTGCACCACCAACTCGTGATTTTGTGGCAGCTTTACGTCAAGGTAAAACTAATCCGGCTTTAATTGCCGAAGTGAAAAAAGCTTCTCCCAGTAAAGGGGTATTTAGAGCAGATTTTGACCCAGTAGCGATCGCTCAATCATATCAAGCAGGTGGCGCTAGTTGTCTTTCTGTACTAACAGATGTGAAATTTTTTCAAGGAAGTTTTGAAAATCTATCGCGTGTCCGTAATGCTGTAGATTTACCATTGCTATGTAAGGATTTTATTATCTATCCTTACCAAATGTATTGGGCGCGAATTCATGGCGCAGATGCGGTTTTATTAATAGCAGCAATTCTCAATGATCAAGATTTGCAATACTTTATCAAAATTGCCAAGAACCTGAAAATGGCAGCTTTAATAGAAGTCCATAATTTAAAAGAACTAGATCGGGTTTTGGCTTTAGATACTGTTTCTTTAGTCGGGATTAATAATCGCAATTTAGAAGATTTTTCCGTTGACTTGCAAACTACTTGTCAATTAATGACAGCGAGAGGTGAACAATTACAAGCCAAGAACATTCTTGTAGTCAGTGAATCAGGATTACATCACCCAGAGGATTTAAGTGTAGTTAAAAAAGTAGGTGTATCCGCTGTACTGATTGGTGAATCCTTGGTAAAACAACCAGATCCTCAATTAGCAATCACCAATCTGTTTGGTTAATCACACCTTTTACTTTTTACCTCTTGCTTAACAGCAATTAGTTATTTCCTGTGTAACAATTAACTTAGGATTAGTTCAACCTTAACTAATTGAAAATTAAAAATCTCTAAGTTGTAATTTTACAATAAACTACATGGAGCCAATTCCTTTACCTTCTCCTATCCATTACGAACTTATACTTCAACTTCTAGAAAAGCAAACAATGACTTCTATAGGTCCCAACCAAGACCTGCGAAATCAAGTTAATCAACTGATTATTACCCTGCGAAAAGCTGCATCGCAACAAAAGCGACTGGAAGAAACTTTTCAATCTTCCTCTTTAGTCATTGATCACCGTTGGTCTATTAATCATTTCGGTGATAAAGTGGATTGCTCCTAATGAAGGCATATTTTAACCTGGACAACAACTCTAACGACAAAAGCGTTAGTGTCAATAGGCAGACAGTGGCAAAAAACATGGTGTAGCAAAACCCACAATAGATTTTAGTGGGTTGTTTTTTGAATTTTTATCCCCTAGAGGGGTTAATTTGTATTTTATGGAAATTTTCAACTAGGACACAAACATGGACGATAAATTGATGCTGATGATTCCTGGTCCTACCCCAGTACCAGAATCGGCTTTACTAGCATTAGCCAAACACCCCATTGGCCACCGCAGTAGTGAATTTAGTAGCATGATGGCAGAGGTGACAGAAAACCTCAAATGGCTACATCAAACTGCCAGTGATGTCTTAATGTTAAATGTTAGCGGTACTGGTGCTGTAGAAGCAGGAATGATTAATTTCCTTTCTCCAGGCGATCGCATTTTAGTTGGTTCTAATGGTAAATTTGGTGAACGTTGGGTAGAAGTTGGTCAAGCCTTTGGACTAAGTGTAGAAACTGTCACCGCAGAATGGGGACAACCCTTGGATCCAGCCGAATTTGCTGCCAAACTGCAAGCTGATACCAACAAAGAAATCAAAGCTGTGATTATCACCCACAGCGAAACCTCAACAGGCGTTATTAACGACCTAGAAGCTATCAACCGCCACGTTAAAGAACATGGAGAGGCTTTAATCATTGTTGATGCTGTCACCAGTTTAGGGGCTTATAACGTCCCTGTAGACGCTTGGGGTTTGGATGTAGTCGCTTCCGGTTCTCAAAAAGGCTACATGATTCCTCCCGGTTTAGGATTTGTCTCCGTCAGTCCCAAAGCCTGGGAGGCATACAAAACCGCAAAATTGCCTAAATATTATTTAGATTTAGGTAAATATCGTAAAGCTACCGCTAAAAATACCACTCCCTTTACTCCTCCTGTCAACTTAATGGTGGCACTACATACCACCTTGGGAATGATGAAAAAGGAAGGATTGGAAGCCATTTTTACCCGTCATGAACGCCAAAAAAATGCTACTCGTGCGGCTATGAAGGCATTAAATTTATCGTTATTTGCTGCTGATGAATGTGCCAGTCCTGCTATTACCGCTGTGGCTACCCCAGGTATTGAAGCTGATAAAATTCGCTCTTTGATGAAAAAACGGTTTGATATTGCTTTAGCCGGTGGTCAAGACCATCTGAGTAATAAAATTTTCCGCATAGGTCACTTGGGTTTTGTCAGCGATAGGGATATCCTTAGCTGTATCGCTTCTTTAGAAGTTGTTCTGCCACAAGTTGGTCATGAAAACTTCACCCCCGGCGCTGGTATAGCAGCAGCAGCAAAAGTTTTTGCCTAATAGTTATTTAGGTTGGTAATGGGTAATGGGTAATGGGTAATGGTTCTGTCTTAACTGTCACCTGTTACCTGTCACCTGATTGCCTATGCTGTTTCTAGCCAATCATAAATTTGTTCTAATTGCTCTAAAGTAATTAACCCATATTGCCAAAGAGTCATGGTTAAAGAACCAGGATCTTGATCACGGTTACGTAATGCTACAGCTAGGGAAGCGGCGGAAATTGCCAAATCTTCCTGAAGAAAATTAATTAGCCGAGAATATCTTGATGGTGCCATTTGTATCTTAGATCCTTGAGTAGAATTGATGATTTTAGATTAGTTATCTAATTTTGTGAGTATTCTATAGCCAGTATTTTATTTGTCACTTGGTTGGAAGTAGATTGGAAATTACAGGTTGTATAAAAAAAATATTATATTCTTCTAAATAAACCTTTTTTCAGCATTAATCTACCAGGATATACTACCAGACTGAGGTACTTATAATTACGGTGTAAATCCTTAGTACGGTTACTTATGTATCCCATCAGGATAATATTTAGGTAATATTTTAACCATGATGTTAGTGTCACCATTAACATCCTCCAGTTTTTCTGTCCTGGTTTAAATAACAAAGAGTTTATAGAATATACTCCCCTATTGGCGACCATTTACACTTGCGTCAAAAGGGAGATTTTTGTTACTAAACTCTGAAGTTGTAATTTTACAGCGGTAAACAAGGAGCTTATAACATGATTAAAAGCTCAAACTCAGTGATGATGAAGCTTTTACCTTTGCCTTTTGCCTTCTGCTATAACTAGGAAAACCTAAAATTTGATGTTATTCAGGCTACTGCTAAATATTAACCTTTTTACCACTATTTATGCCAGGTTAGGTAATATTTTTTCAAAAAAATCTGTATCCCATCCGAATTTAGAATCAAGACCCATGTTATTTTTGCATAGGCTCATGATGAATAAATGTTGATACTGTTCACCTACTTAGCTTTAGGAGTTAAGAAATCAATTTTGACCTGATTTCCTGGCTGTAAACTTAGTTCTTTGGCTCGTCCTGACCTCAGTTCAATTACTTGATCTATAAGTACATTGGGACCATAAGTAGCACAAGGTTCTCTATTACAACTAGGAGCGGATGCTTGTATATATTTAACTGTACCTTTATGGAGAAATACCATATCTAATGCAACAGGTACATTTTTCATCCAAAATTTTACCGGTTGTGCGTTCGGAAAAATAAACAGCATTCCTCGGTTATCTGGTAAAGCCGTTCTATACATTAAACCCATCTGTTGCTGTTCTTGTGTTCGTGCTACTTCTAACTCAATTTTTATATTTTGAGGAAGAGTAGCTAGAGCCGAAATTTGCAGCATTTGACCAGCATTTACTGGTGTTTGAGTTGATGATGTTGGTGTCACATCTGGAGATTTAGCGGTGGTTGGTGGTGAACAACCCATCAATAAGATACTAAGTAATATTGAACATAAACTAAGCCAAGAAATCATAAGTGATAAAGGGAATAGGGAATAAGGAAAAAGTGATAATTTTACCAATTACCTCTTACCAAATTAGCAATTAAGTTATTTACTGCAATTTAGATTCCGACTATCTTACTTAATTTATGCAAAATTGCCCACAATTTTCGATTTTATTCGTGATTATTTCTCGTTTTATGGATTTTCACGAATCTCTGAGAACGTAACCTACACCACGTACAGTTTGAATCAGGCGTTTTTGGCCTTCTTCTTCGATCTTGAGACGGAGGTAACGAATATACACTTCAATGACATTAGACTCACCCATAAAGTCGTAACCCCAAACATTTTCTAAAATTTTGTCGCGGGTTAACACTTCACGGGGATGTTCCATTAAGAACTTTAATAGTTCAAATTCTTTCATGGTTAAGTCAATAGCTTTACTGTTATAAATAGCCCGACGTGTTCCTAGATCCAAAACCAAATCCCCAAAGCGTAACTGCTCTGTGGTATCAATATCAGGTTTAAGATAGAGACGAATCAGCTTTAAAAAATCTTCCGCACGGTAAGGTTTCAGGATGTAATCATCAGCACCAGCGTCTAAACAAGCTATGCGATCATCTACTGTATCTCTAGCCATTAAAATCAGTACAGGGGAACGATTACCAATATTTCTGAGATTTTTACAGAAAGATAGTCCTGATTCACCGACAAGCATTCTATCTACAACAATTAAAGCAGGTTGGCGATGGCTTTGTCCGCTGGCGGCATCGCTACATAATTGTAATCCATTAGCTGCATCATGAGTCACAATTGCATCATAGCCAGCTTCTTGCAAATCAGAAGCTAACTGATTAGCTAAAGTTTCATCTGGTTCAATTACCAAAACAAAAACAGCGGGATTTTGGGTAGCTATCATAGCAGTTAGGGGTATTGGATTGGGAATTTAGGATTGGTAGTTGCTAAAAACCATCTTCCAGGAGTTATTAGCTGTGACTGTGTTACTGAAGTTTCAGTCCATACTAATCAAAGGTGCTAATTACAAAGATTATACCTGCTAGATAAAGTAACGCCACTTAATCAAAACAATAATAATTTTTTATCAAGTGCTTTCATACATAGAGCAACGCGGTGATTAATATCTTTCTGCTCAAATTCATCAATTTTTGATTTGATTTATTCTTAAATAAATATTTCTTTCCCTTCTTTCATCTTGTGGAGTAATAGTTTTTACGTGCCAATTTAATAAACCCCTTGCGTTGTATTGGTTTTCGGGTTGTATGTAGTGGTGCGGCGAGGACTTACAGCAAATTGTCATCAAACCCGGAACAAGAACCCCACCCCCAACCCCCTCCCCGCAAGCGATGAGGGGGCTAAGATGTACCTTATATGATTGGAAATCGCTGTAGTAACGCTATCTCACTTCATAGATATTCACTTTTCTCTATACCAATCATCAACAACTAACGAATAATCAAACAATCACATCCTGTACATCCTCAAATCCTGGTCATCCTGATTCTGACAATAATCTTCCATCTCACTTCATAAATATTCACTTTTCTCCATACTAATCATCAACACCTAACTAATAATCAAACAATCACATCCTGTACATCCTTAAATCCTGGACATCCTGATTCAGACAACCACCACATTCACTACCTACAAATAATTAATAAAAAACATCCTGTAAACTTTAAATACTTGACATTGTGATTTTTATACTATTAAGATTACAAGATTATTGTATAAATAATGGCAACTTATATTAACTCATGGGTAAAAATTTTAATACAGTCAAGACGGAGGTTAAACACTGGAGAAATTTCACGTTTAATAGTCAAGTTTACGACTTATTACATCTTGATATTCATGGGTTGAATATACTGATGATACAGATGAAAATAACCCATTCACATACAGATTTATCGTCACATATAGCTCACATTGTTTTACGAAAGAATCGGATGAACTGAGCAGCGAAGAATCAAATTTATTGATGTATAATGCTCCAAGAGAATCTAGACCATTCAATTTTGAAAGATACAACTTGTCAAAGCATTTACCCAGTCCTTAAATAACAAAGACTCCTTGAGGAGTCTTCGCCAAAAGTCAATTTTTGGTATTCAGAACGTCTTTACCGGAATTCCTCGACCATAAAGGTAACGGGATGTCATGTTTAGACTATCTTTTAACGCCTAAATCATGTCTGCTGCATCCTATATTTTCATATTAGGCTATATTTTCAATTTCGTCAAGTTTCTATTTGTCAGAATCATGACACCCTTCGGGAAGTCAAAAGTCAAAAGTCAAAAAGTTAGAATTTTTTTGTCTGAATCAGGATAACCAGGATTATAGGATTGGCAGGATGATTATTTGATGGTTAATGACTATTAACTTAATATTTTGTCTGAATCAGGATAACCAGGATTAAAGGATTTACAGGATTGTAATTTGATGATTGATAGATGAGATTCATATATTTATTCTTCCATCTCACTTTATAAATATTTACTTTTCTCTATACTAATCATCAACAACTAACCAATAATTAAACAATCACATCCTGTACATCCTCAAATCCTGGACATCCTGATTCTGACAATAATATGCTATTTTTAATACAGCATACATGAAACCAACCATTAACGAATCATGAATAATCCACAACAACCAGGAAAATACGATGCTGTGCTTGGTGGTAATAGTCCATCAATGGAAGGTGCAGCCGTTTTAGGTGGTATTGAAGGGGTACAATTGCGGTTGCAAAATCCAGAGCCACAGTTAAGAATTGCTGCACTAAATCAAGCATTAAATTATGGAGAACAGGGTTTAGATTTAGTAATTGCAGGTTTAAAAGATGAATCTTGGGATATTCAAAATGCGACTTATTTAATATTAAATAAAAGAACAGAACCAAGAATTACGCAAATATTACAAGATCCTCGTCAACTAGGTTTTAAACTAGAACAAATTAAAGTAGTAACAGTCAACAAATTTGGTGAAATTATTCAACGTCAGCAACCTATAGCCAGATATTTTACTGAAGATTTGGGTAATGGTGTGACATTGGAAATGGCTGCAATTCCTGGTGGTACTTTTATGATGGGATCACCGGAAAATGAAGATGGAAAATGGAGTTTTGAAATTCCTCAGCATCGAGTCACAGTTCCTAGTTTCTTTATGGGAAAATATCCAGTAACACAGGCACAATATCAAGCTATTATGGGAACTAATCCCTCTTGGTTCAAAGGTAGTAATCGCCCAGTTGAAAAAGTTAGTTGGTATGATGCAGTTGAGTTCTGCGAAAAGTTAAGCCAAAAAACTGAAAAAACCTACAGACTGCCAAGTGAAGCCGAATGGGAATATGCTTGTAGCGCGGGAACTACCGCACCATTTCACTTTGGAGGGACGATTACAACGAATTTAGCTAACTATGATGGTAATTATACTTATGGACAAGGACCCAAAGGAGTTTCTAGAAAAGAAACAAGAGAAGTAGGGAGTTTTGGAGTAGCCAATAACTTTGGATTATACGATATGCATGGCAATGTACGGGAGTGGTGTCAAGATCATTGGCATAGTAACTATGAAGGTGCGCCAACAGACGGAAGCGTATGGACAGACATTGAAGAGAATACCAGTAGAAGACTGCTGCGCGGTGGTTCGTGGCTCAGCTATCCTGAAGATTGCCGTTCTGCTTCTCGCTGCAGCAACTATCTCGATGGCTTCAACCTCCATATTGGTTTTCGGGTTGTATGTAGTGGTGCGGCGAGGACTTAGTAGCACTATGCGCTTTTGCCCTCTTGCTCTTTTCTTGTCTTATCTCTTTCGCGTAGCGAAAATTTTTTTGTCTGAATCAGGATATCCAGGATTAAGGATTTTCAGGATTGTAATTTGATGATTGATAGATAAGATTCATATATTTATTCTTCCATCTCACATCATAAATATTCACTTTTCTCTATCCTAATCATCAAAACTAACGAATAATTAAACAATCACATCCTCTACATCCTCAAATCCTGGTCATCCTGATTCAGACATTTATTATTCTTTGCGTCTTTGCGCGAAATAAAAAACCCAATAAACTAACAACTAACCCCCCCTATTCATACATAATGAATAACCCCCATCAACAACTACTCCAACAAATAGACTTAATGCTTCGCGCCCGCTATCCCCTACTATATATAGTCGGAGTCGAAGAAGAACCAATAGAACAAGTCCTCCAACAACTCACCCAAATATCCCAGACACCACGACAACTATTATTATGGGATATAGTCACCGGTTGGGATGACAACGGAACTGATAAAGGTTCAGTCATGGGTGCATTATCAAGAATTACCAAAACCCCAGAAAATACAACCACAATATTTGTATTGCGAGACATCCATTTTATCCTCAAAAACCCCGAAACAGAAAAAAATGCTCCCGTTATTCGTGCTATCAAAAACCTCACCCGTCAACTCAAACGCACACGCCAAACCCTCATCCTCACCAGTCATACATTAACCATTCCCCCAGAACTACAAGAAGAAATTACAGTAATTGATTTTCCCTTACCCAACATCCAAGAAATTGATTATTTAATTCAGCAATTAATAGTACCTGAAAAACTTAACTTAAATGGACTAGGAAAAGAACAATTAATCAAAGCCTGTCAAGGATTAAGTCGCGCCAGAATTAGAAGAGTTTTAGCCGCCGCTTTAGCAGCCAAAGGACAAGTCAACGAAACAGATATTGATAGAGTTTTAGAAGAGAAAAAACAAGCAGTTCGCCAAACCGGAATCTTAGAATTTTACACCGCCAATGAATCATTAAAAAACGTCGGAGGTTTAGAAAATCTCAAACAGTGGGTAAGAATGCGTCAAGATGCTTTTACCGAAGAAGCGCGACGTTATGGAATACCCAACCCCAAAGGAGTTTTATTAGTAGGAATCCAAGGAACAGGAAAATCATTATCAGCCAAAACTATCGCCCATGAATGGCGTTTACCATTGTTACGTTTAGACGTGGGGAGATTATTTGGGGGAATAGTCGGAGAAAGTGAAAATCGCATTCGCCAAATGATTCAATTAGCAGAAGCAATATCACCCTGTGTATTATGGATGGATGAAATAGATAAAGCATTTGGTAATATTAATAGTGGTACAGATGGTGACTCTGGAACATCGCGCCGGGTATTTGGTACACTCATTACCTGGATGCAAGAAAAAACCAGTCCCGTGTTTATGGTAGCTACTGCTAATAACGTGCAAATCTTACCAGCGGAGTTATTAAGAAAAGGGCGATTTGATGAAATATTCTTTTTAAATTTACCTACAGAAAAAGAACGCCATGATATTTTTAAAGTCCACTTGCAAAAAATCCGTCCTTCCCGACTGCGAGAATTTGATTTACAAAGACTCGCCAAAAATAGCGAAAACTTTAGCGGTGCAGAAATTCAACAAGTAATTATTGATGGTATGCACCGCGCTTTTGGTAGTTTAATTGATGGTAATAGGAGGGATTTTAACACTGAAGATATTTTAGCTGCGGTATCGGAAACAGTTCCTTTGGCGGCTATTGCTAAGGAACAAATTACCAGTTTAAAACGCTGGGCTGCGGAAGCTGGCGCAAGAACGGCTTCTATTGATACACTCTTAATTGAGGAGTTAAAGGTTTATTCTCAGCAGCAAGGTTTGGGTCCTTTGGAGGTGGATTAAATTCAATATTTTTTTAACGAACCACAGAGGACGCAGAGGGAAGAGGTTTTGGAGTTTAGTTGAGTAAGAAACGTGAATTTCATAAGCCTCTCTCCTCTTAGGGGAGAGGTTTGGAGAGGGGTTAAAAATACATAAGGAGTTAATTTTTTATGTCTCATTTTACAACTATCAAGGTGCAAATTAAACAGGGTGAAGTGCTGCTTCAAGTATTAAAGGAGTTGGGTTATCAGGTTGAACAAAATACTCATATTCGGGGTTATATGGGTGATAAAACTAATGCTGAATATGTGATTAAGCAATCTAATGGTTATGATTTAGGTTTTCGTAAAAATGAAGAAAGTTATGAATTAGTGGCAGATTTTTGGGGTGCGAAAATTAATCAACAGGAGTTTATTAATAATATCAGTCAAAAATACGCCCATAAAACCTTAATGGAAACTATACAAACCGAGGGTTTTAATGTGGAGGAAGAGGAAGTTTTAGCAGATGGTACGGTGCGGGTTTTAGTTGGTAGATGGGTTTAAATAAGCATAAATAAGTATCCCCTCAATATATCGGGGTCAGGAGTTATTCGGGCATCCATGAATAAGCAA
>JBAXRM010000035.1:0-31014 GCA_037131225.1 Nostocales cyanobacterium ELA583
TTATATCTCAGGTCTAAAGACACTGAGCTTTACGCTTACCGGATATTGCTGTAAATTATATTATATAAGTCTCAGCAAAATATTACCAAAATGTTACGACACTATACTCTAATATGTAAATCACATCACATTAACTAAATTATGGAGCTAAATTCCTTACCCACTGAGGTAATTTTGACACATCCCCGTCAGTCTCTAGGTAAATTACAACTTGATTGGACACCTCAACCGGGAAACTATCTTGATTTTGATGGAAAAACCTACGCAGTCTTAGAGCGTTGCCATAGATACCAGCTTAAAGGAGGACGCTATAGTTTAAACAATATCGCTATTTACGTACAAAAAGCCCAAAGACCAGAAGAGCAAAGTTTAGTAGAGGGACGTTGGGTAATAGGTGATGCTACCTGTAAATATAATGCTCTTTCAGAAATTATTCGTTGTGCAGTTAATCCAGCAGGACCCTGTAATGCTTGCCGTTTCTATGAAAATTAAAGAACAGAGAACAAGCAGGAACTAGGAGGAAATATTACTAATATTAATTATTTGATTCTATAGGTAGGGGTAAAGCATGAGCTAAACCCCTACACATCTAGGGTTTTCGTGATTCTCTAAAAGTCCATATTTTAGACGTGTTTAGTATAACTAATAACTAAACCACGTCCAAGATGAAATCTGTAGTCCTATCAACATTAAATCGGCGGTTAGAAACCGCGACTTCAGATTTAAAGATGTATGAAGTAAATAACTAATGACTAACAACTAACCAATTACTTCACCCACCGTCAACCGAGTACCATTGACAAAATCCCATCCTGACTGGGGACGTTTACCAGTTAGCTGCACTTCTTGCAAGAGCAATAAACCTGTCCCAGTTTGGACAATTGCTCCTAGTCCTTTAGTAATATTAACTACTTCTCCCGGTTGACCTGATATAGTTGATAAGTTAGGTATTTTCTGTATTTTTTCTTGTAACTGCTCTGGTAATTCGTGAATATACGCAGTATCTAGAGGAACAGTAGCAGTGATTTTGAATGGTTGGTTACGAAAGGTAGAAATACAGTTAGGATAAAATCCGCGAATTTGATTGTGTAATTGAATAGCACTTTGCCCCCAGTCTAAGTTATAGTCTGGCTTTTGAATCAAAGATGCGTAAGTAGCTGCCGCATGATCTTGGGGAATAGGTTGGATTTCCTGACTTTCTAATTTGTATAAAGTTTCTATGAGTAAATCTGCACCAGTGAGAGCCAACTTTTCAGCTAAAACCTGAGCATTATCTAGTAATTGAATCGGTGTAATCGCTTTTAGGAGCATATCTCCTGTATCCATGCCCTTATCCATGAGCATAGTTGTGATCCCCGTTTCTTTTTCTCCGTTATGTATACTCCATTGAATTGGCGCAGCCCCCCGATACTGAGGTAATATTGAACCATGTACGTTGACACAACCTAGCTTTGGCATATCCAATATCTTCTTAGATAAAAGTTGTCCATAAGCAATAACGATAAACACATCTGCTTCTATCTGCTTGAGTTGTGTTAAGGTTTCAACATCTTTTTTTATTCTTTCAGGTTGCCAGACTGGGATATGATGATCTGTAGCTAAAGCTTTGACTGGTGAAGGTGTCAGTTTATTCCCACGTTCTCGGCGTTTATCCGGTTGAGTAACTACGGCAATTACCTGAAAATCCTTATTTATTAGGAGTTTTTCCAAAGTAGGAACTGCAAAGTCGGGAGTGCCAAAAAATACTATTTTCATTAGTTATTAATTATTAATTACGAGTTATGAGTCATTAATCAATGGTAAGTATGTTCCTCATGAGTGACAAATACCGCATCTATTATATCAAGAGGATTATGTTGAGGATTTTTGATCATCGGCAATAAATTTTCACAGTTTGATGTTATAGTATTAGCTATTGGTTAAGCGGAAACAACTTCGATAAACTATACACCTTGGGTGGTTAGTTCAGCGATGTCTTGCGATCGCAAAGCTATCTTTATTTGCATCTACTATTAACTGTTTTTGTGTGTCTGACTGTATTTTTCAGTTAGCTCTTTTTCTACTAAATCAAAATTATTCAATAATTGCCCAAGTTAAAGATAAACTGTGTTTGCTTAATCGCAGCATCTACGAATGTAAATTGCAGTTTGTGAGTTTGGGTATGTGAAGTTTCTAGCAGCAGATGAGTTCTAGTTGGGTAAAGCCCGCGCTGTTATATCCAGCCAGAAGCAAGCCATCTTCTTTTGGAATAGATGAGGCGAAAAATGTGTTTAACAGCATTTCTATATTTTAGCTACTAGTAGACTTCGACGTAAATAAACCAAGCATGATCAATATCTAAAAAGCTGATTCTGTATTCCTTTTGACTTCCGCCCTGTGATAATGGCTTTAATCGCTTAGAAACTTAGTCATGATAGTTACAAACATATCTATATTCCGATTAAGTTTAAATGTGGATGTTACTATAACTATCAATAATGACGAGTATTTATTAACAGATGTAATTTATTGTTCACTTTCAGCCAGTCATGATTGTATATTATGTAAAGATTATGAGGGGTTAATGGTGACACTAAAATTTTTGTAGAGTAATGCAATACTCGCGTGAATTATTTCGTAAAAGCTTTTGGTTTGTTGATATACATATAGTCATAGCTTTTTCCATTCCTGTATAGATACTGCCCGCACTTAGCAACTGCCCTATAGAGAGTCTCATCATGCTTAAACCCCTTTTGGTGTCAAGATGGTTCCGTGTTAAACCATTTATCAAGTACATTGCCATTGTTATTGTAATTTCACCTTTCGCAGGGATGTCTCTTCATGCTACTTTAGCGAAACAATCAGAAGTAGCAAGGATTGGTGCAGGAAATGGCGGATCTCAGGCAAAATTGACAGAAAGTGCTATTAGTAAGTTAAAGTCACAATTTGCTCAAGTTAACTCTCAAACAGGAAAGATATCTGTTGGTGAAGGAATACATTCATTACCAAATGATATAGCTATTTCCAGTGCAGAAAGAGAAAATTTTCAAGTGGGAAATGATGTTGTCAGCGAAACTGTACCATTATTTGATGTTGCACAACTTCTAGTAGAAACATCTGTTAATCAAGTTAATCCCAGTCAAAAATTAAAAGACGCACCAGCACAAGCTGATTTAAATTTTTCAGGAAGCGAGGATTCCGAATCTAAAGAATTGGCAACATCAACAGTTACTCCCAGAAATGGAGAAATACCTGTAAATGAACAACCAAATCATTCAGAAATGGCACAAACTGATCCTATTGGTAGTCCCCATCCCATACCTTGGCAATGGATTATGGCTACTCAGGAAGCGGTGGGTGGTAAAAGTGGTTCTGGTGTCCGCTACTACCGGAGTATTCCTGTAGTTTCTCCTGATGGCAAGTATGCGATTTATAGCCGGGTGCAAATGGAAGTAAAACCCGAAATGCACAATAGCCGAGTTAATAGCGTGTTGTTTGTGGAAGATAGACAAACTAAGCGGTTACGGGTGATGACATCAACCAGTGTGGTGATAGATCCCCTGTTAAATAGACGGGCAAGTTTACCAGTAAACCCAGATAATGATGGTAAAATTGGGGTACTAGTGCCTGTGAGTTGGTCTGAAAAAGGCGATCGCTTTCTCGCACGTAAATTTGTAGCTATTTTTAATACAGCAGATGCTACAGATCAGGCTGTAATTTGGAATCGTCAACAGAATCATCTCAATGTAGTTAATCCTGTGCAATCACAAGATGATCACGAAAAAATAGCCATTTTGTTAGGTTGGAGTAAAAAGCAGCCTAATAGTGTATTATTCCGTGCTGGTGAACTAGGTGAAGAAAATTGGCCTTTGTTACAAGTGGCTAATGATGGCAAAACTGTAGACATCTCAGCAGAAGGGGATCAGCCTTTAACTTTTGGCGAAAGAGGTAGCATTTGGGCAGATCCACAAGTTGCTTCTCGATAATTGATGAGACATCTCTAGAAAAAAAGTGTAGAGACGTTCCATGGAACGTCTCTACAAAGGTTCTAGGAAATGTATCTTTAATTTTCAGTAGATATCTAAGGATACAGACCCCGATCATTCAAAGCTTGCGCGACTCTACCTACACCCAAAGTATAAGCAGCCAAGCGCAGATTTACCCCCCGTGCTTGTGACTCGTGAATCACCTTACGGTAAGCCTGAACCATCAAATGTTCCATTTCCCGGTTGACTCGTTCCTCATCCCAGAACAGGTAGGAAAGACCTTGTACCCATTCTAAATAACTGACCACCACACCCCCAGCATTGGCTAAAATATCCGGTAAAACAGTCACACCCTCTGCTTCTAGAACTTGGTTAGCTGCCAGTGTCACCGGACCATTAGCAGCTTCTGCGACAAATCGCGCTTTTATCTGATGGACATTTTCTTCGGTAATTTGGTTTTCCAAAGCGGCGGGGATCAAGACATCACAAGGTAAAGTTAGTAAATCTGCATTACTAATGGCTGTCCCTTGGGGAAATCCTACCACACTGCGATGGTTTGCAGCAGAGTATGCTTTGACAGCAGAAATATCAAGACCATCTTCAGCAAATACACCACCTGCACCAGTGGAAACAGCGATAATTTTCGCTCCTTCTTGGTGTAGCAATTCCGCCGCAGCCCCGCCTACATTACCGAAACCTTGAATAGCTACCTTAACTCCTACAAGGGATTTACCGTGATCTGCCAGTGCTTCACGGATGATAATCATCACACCGCGTCCAGTTGCCATTTCTCGTCCTAGAGAACCACCAATAGATAAAGGCTTACCTGTTACTACACCAGGTACAGAATGACCAACATTAACTGAGTAGGTATCCATCATCCACGCCATTTCCCGAGATGAAGTTCCCATGTCTGGTGCGGGTATATCTACTGCTGGTCCAATGTCTTTAATTAATTCACTAATATAACGGCGGCTAATCCGTTCTAATTCCCCTACGCTGAATTGTTTGGGGTCTATGGGAATTCCCCCTTTGCCACCACCATAGGGAATACCTAACAATGCACATTTCCAGGTCATCAGCATGGCTAGGGCGGATACTTCCCGTAATGTTACGGCTGGATGGAAGCGAATACCACCTTTATAGGGGCCTAAGATATCAGAATGTTGTACCCGATGTCCTGGAAAAACCCGCACTTCCCCATTATCCATTTTGATGGGTATGGAAACTGTGACAACTTTCCGAGGATGACTGAGTATTTCTACGATACCTTGATCTAGTTTTAATTCTTTGGCAGCCCATTCTAAATAGCTACAGGCTTGATCATAAGGGCAAATATAGGCTGAAGATTGATTTTCCATCAGTGGGAGAGACGTTGTAACCATAATCATTACTCCTCATCACCGTATCTTCGTTAACTGGATTGATATGGTTAGCTTACCCTGTTTTTGAGAGAAAATATCAATTTTGTAGTTTTCGTTACAATTTTATTTTTATTAATGTGATATGCAACCATGCTAATATGTATTTAAAATCTCTACAATATTTATGATATGCAAGTTCACACTATCATCGATGCTTGCAATAGGGTGGTAATGTTTTTAATAAAGTACAAAATATGAAAACGGGTAATAGAATATATTTAAAAAATATTCAACATTTTTATCAGAAATGTTGGGTTGCGCTATCGCTTAACCCAACCTACAGAACCTACAGTAATTAATTAAATGAATGTTTCTGGTGTAAAACTTCCATGTAAACCATAAGGAATATGATGTTTAAGATGTAGTTTTGCAATTGCACCTTTTTCAATATTTTCAGCATCTAAAATGACGACATCTGAACGATGGTATTTTGCATCGTAAACTAAAGCTATTACCCAACCATCATCTTCTTGTTGAGAATTTGCGCGAGGAACAAAAATTGGTTCACCTATAAAACCTTGTGGTGCTGCACTCCATAGTTGTCTATTTTCAGATTCTAAATCAACTTTGAGAATTGCTTGTAAGGGTGCGTTTGCCGTTGTATGATGTGCCGCAGCACTATATAGATAACGATATGATTTACCGACATTATTCGGGTGAATGGTTGGAAATTCACAAGCCTGAGGATCTATTAACTGATTTTGGACTTGATTTGTTTCTAAATTGAGATGAAACCGCCAAAGTTGTCCAGGAGAATTAGCATCAAAATCAATTTCTCGATAATCGGTATTTGGTTCAACTTCTGTTAATGATTTATAGCAAATTGAATCAATGATAATTTCATTTTCAACTTCAAAAGCATTAACATGATGGAAAATAAAACCTGCTTGGGTTTCTAAAACTTGGAATTTTTTATTTTCGCTTTTTGCTGTCCGCGGAATAATGATGATTTTTGTAGGTTGACCTTTTTGAAATTTAATACATTGACCTGCACTGGAGATTCCTAAAGCAAAAGGTATGGGATTAAAATTAACAGGATTTTGAAATAAGATACAGTAATTTTCTGTAATTACAAAATCATGAATGAAGCAAAAACCAGGAATACTATGATTTTGTTTTTTAATAATTTCCCCGTTTGTGTTCAATTCAAATATGGTAATTGTCGTTGATAATCCTGGTGTAATAGCAAAGTTAACTAATGTGCCATTGGGATCAATTCGAGGATGAGCGCTAAAGGCTTCTCCTTGAGATAAAACACCATTGAAATATTCATTTCCTAATGTTTCTAAGGTGTGGGGATTAAGTAAATAAGGTTCTGCTGCTTCCCATAATGCTAGGAGTTTTTTCCCCCAATAAATAACATTTGTATTAGCAATATGTTTAATTTTGAAATCAAACATATTAGCTAACCAACCACCTGGTTTTTGAGTTCCAAAAACACCACGATAAAGGATTTTACCTGCTTTCTTTTCTGCTAAATAACCTTCTGTCTGCACAAATCGGTTACGAAAATGGGCGCGACCATTGGTAAATGTAATCCGGCTAATCATCCCGTCACCATCAAAAGGATGATGAAATCGTTGCTTGTTTATATCTAATAAACCGGGACCATTTCTAAATAATGTTCCTGCTAATTCTGGAGGGATTTCTCCTTCTATATCATCAATCCAATAATCAAATTCTTGAGTAAGAGATTCATATCCTCCTTGCCAATCTTTAAGGGTATAAGACTTTTCTGATATTTGCATTTTTTTTAGATTATCAAGGAATATATCACACATATCCCCGATTTCTTAAAGAAGTCGGGGATCTAAAAAGATTTTAACATATATAATATTATTTATCAACTAATTACATTATTATCAATATCAACTTGAGCATCTGGTAGCCATTTAATAAATAAAATAGGAATTAAAGAGGTACAGTTAGTAATTATGATTAATAACCACAGTGAATCAAATTGATATTCTGTGATTCCTAACCATTTCATCATCAAAGATCCTAACCAGTAGGAAACTGTTCCTCCAAAATTCATTACAGACATTAATAATGCAAAGAATGTGGCTTCTATACCGGGAGGACAAAGCCTTGTTGATAATACTAATACGGGCATAAATACAATTTGCCCAATCACAGTCAAAATTAAACTATCACCTAAGCTAAACCAATGATCATCTATTCCTAAAAGTCTGTTGGTGTGAGTTACTAATAATAAGGTTGTCATTCCTAAAGCTGTGGATAGAAAAATACCCCAACTAAACATAATTCTAAAAGGAATTGTTTTAAAATAACGTTGAAAAGCCCACACCCCAACCAAGGAAGCAAAACTTGTAACTAACCGAACTCGCCCTAAAAATTCTGGTTGAAAATGCAGTTCATTGGTTGTAAAATAGAAAAATGCTGATTCAGCTTTTGGTGTAGCTTGCCAAATAAATATAAATAGTGTTGGTAGCCAAATTACTTTTTGGGTGATGGCTTGGCGGATTTGCAATAATTGATTTTTTGTGTTATTACTTTTTTTAGCATCTTTATTAATAGGTTGTTCGGCAATGAACCAAGCTACAGATGAGACAATTAGCGGAAATAATGCTGTTATTAAAAATACTGTACGGGTTGTAAAATATTCTAAAAGTAAGCCGCTAAAGTAAGCTGTACACAAGGCACCAACGGCTGAACTACCCCAACAAATAGATTGTAAAGAACCTATTTTAGCTTCTGATTCACTTCTGGCTCTTTCAACTACGATAGAATCAACTATTACATCACTAATAGCAACAGATAGAGAAGCAAGGACAATCATAATTGTCGCTGTTGAGCTAGTATGAACGACTGTTCCTAAACATACCCAAGCTGCACAACCGATAATTCCAGATAGAACTATATAAGGTTTTCTATGGTAGCCAAATAAGGGTAAACTATCGGAGATAAAACCATATAATGGCTTAATCATCCACGGTAATGTGCCAATGCCGATAATTGCTGACATTTGCACTGGACTTAATAGTAATTCATCTTTGAGAAAGAAGCTAACGGCTAAACGCGATAATGTTAATATCCCTTGGACAAAATAGATAGTAATAATTACTATTAATTCAGCACTAGGTTCATTACCTAAAAGAATTTTCTGTGTTAGGAAATCTTTAATTTTGGATGAACTAGAGAAGTCATTTAGCATTTAGATGAAGATTTTTGAATTTTCATTTACTTTTATATCATAGTTGATTGCCAATCATTTTGAAACAACTGTCCATAAAATCCCCAAATTCTTTAAGAAGTCGGGGATATTAGTTTCAGAAATAGGGTTGAGGTTGAGGTGAATTAGCAGCACGTCCTAACTGAAAATTACTGTACTTATACATTAATATTACTAATTTTGAAAAATCTTGAGCAATGATTATTGATGCAGATTGATAGCCTAGTACCAGGACGGGCAGGATGCCTATCCCACAATATTGGATAATTTATTTTTTGGAGTTCTCTAGGTTAATGTACTTGTAAAGTAATATTACGAACCTTGGCAAAATATTGAGAAATTGTTCTTCAGACAAACATAGGTTTAAGGTAGAAATTATAGAAAAAAATTGACTCAAATTAAAATGAACCAAAATAATATTCAAAACTATCGGTTTGTTTGTACCTTGACTTTTGGTGATATCTACGGTCAGATTATCGTTTGGTTAATTACGATTACCATTAGCTTGGCATCAGCTTTAGCGCTAATGGGTGCAAAAAGACCAGTATACGCTTTAGCTACTGTAGGTCTTGTTGTCCTCTTATCTCTGCCTTTTTTACTTTTTGCCTTTGTGACGACTTTATTAAACAATATTGAACTCAATGCTGTAGAGCCAAAAACACAGACAGAAACGACACAAACTAATATTCCCCAACAAAATCCCATCCAAGCAACTAGCTAAAAGGAATTTTATCAATTTACAATTTTACTATTACCCTGTCTTGTAGACCTTGTAGACGGGGAATTTTTTTAATTGGTGGTTAAATAATGCTAGAACATGATGTAATTATTGTTGGTGGTGGTTTGGCGGGATGTCGAGCAGGGCTGGAAATTGCCCGAATTAATCCTAGTTTAAAGGTAGCGGTAGTTGCCAAAACTCACCCCATTCGCTCCCATTCGGTGGCTGCTCAAGGTGGAATGGCGGCTTCTTTAAAAAATGTTGATGATACTGATAGTTGGGAAGCTCACGCTTTTGATACAGTCAAGGGATCAGATTATTTAGCTGATCAAGATGCTGTGGCAATTTTGACTCAAGAAGCGCCAGATGTGGTGATTGATTTAGAACATCTGGGGGTGTTATTTTCCCGTTTACCTGATGGTCGCATTGCTCAACGGGCTTTTGGTGGTCATTCTCACAATCGCACTTGTTACGCTGCTGATAAAACTGGTCATGCAATTTTACATGAGTTGGTGAATAATCTCCGCCGCTATGGTGTGCAGATTTACGAAGAATGGTATGTAATGCGCCTGATTTTAGAAGATGGTCAGGCTAAGGGTGTGGTGATGTTTCATCTCTTGGATGGACATATTGAGGTATTACGGGCGAAGGCGGTGATGTTTGCGACTGGGGGCTATGGTCGAGTTTATAACAGGACTTCCAATGATTATGCTTCCACTGGTGATGGTTTGGCGATGACGGCTTTGGCTGGTTTACCTTTGCAGGATATGGAGTTTGTGCAGTTTCATCCTACTGGGTTGTATCCTGTGGGAGTGCTGATTTCTGAGGCTGTGCGCGGGGAAGGGGCTTATTTAATTAATTCCGAGGGCGATCGCTTTATGGCCAATTATGCCCCCAGTCGGATGGAATTAGCCCCTCGTGATATTACCTCAAGAGCGATCGCTCTGGAAGTTCGGGCTGGTCGAGGTGTAAATAAAGATGGTAGTGCGGGTGGTCCTTGTGTCTATCTGGATTTACGTCACATGGGTAAGGAAAAAATCATGAGTCGTGTGCCTTTCTGCTGGGAAGAAGCTCATCGTCTCGTCGGTGTGGATGCAGTGACTGAACCGATGCCCGTGTGTCCTACTATTCACTATTGTATGGGTGGTATTCCGGTGAATACTGATGGTAAGGTTCGCAATAGTAATGATGGTTTTGTGGAGGGCTTTTTTGCTGCTGGAGAAACTTCTTGTGTGTCCGTGCATGGGGCGAATCGTCTCGGTAGTAACTCGCTGTTAGAATGTGTTGTTTATGGCAAAAGAACTGGGGCGGCGATCGCTCATTATGTCGAAAATCGTCAATTACCATCAATAGATGAAGCACGGTATATTAAGGAAGCCGAGCAACAAATTCAAACTTTAATAGCACAACCGGGACAATACCGAATTAATCAAATTCGTCAATCTTTCCAAGATAATATGACTGAATATTGTGGCGTTTTCCGCAGTCAAGAATTAATGAGTCAGGGATTGGAGAAAATTGCCGAATTACAACAAAAATCTGCACAAATATATTTAGATGACAAAGGAACTAGCTGGAATACAGAATTAGTTGAAGCTTTGGAATTACAAAGTTTAATGGTAGTAGGACAAACAATTTTAACTTCAGCTATAAATCGTCAAGAAAGTCGTGGCGCTCATTTTAGAGAAGATTTTTCCCAAAGGGATGATAATAAGTTCTTGAAACATACAATGGCTTATTATTCACCAACGGGAATTGATATTCAATATCGTCCGGTGACAATTACGATGTTTGAACCAAAGGAACGGAAGTATTAATTATTTTTGGTGATTGGTAAAATTATTTATTACCTATCACCTTGAGGATATTTCCCAAGTCTTGAGATTAGAAATCTGGAGCTACACAAACAAAGTCTACCCGCGATAAAGACCTATAAACTAGAACTTAAACCTACACGGAAAGTAAAACCAGGGCTATAGATGCGATTAACTCGTTCATATTGTTCACCCAAAATATTTTCTAAGTAAAAAGTTAGTCCTAAACTTTTACTAACAGGAATGCGGCCACTAAAGTCTAAATTAAAGAAAGACGGTGCAAAATCTGTACTTCTTTCTCCCGAAATATTTCTACTAAAAATAGAACGACGAGAACCACTATTATAAGTAGTATAAAAATTGCCTTGCCATCCATTCTTTTGATAACTAATGCCAGTTTGTAATAAAGAATAGGGAATTAACCCTAACTGTAACCCCTTCTCAGTACCAGTTTTGATTTGAGCATCTGTATAGGTGTAGTTGAGAAAAGTTGACCACTCACGGGCAATTTTTAACTGTAATGCTGCTTCTAAACCATTGGTATCTACTAACCCAATATTTTGCCACTTTCCAGCAATTACTCCCAAACGATTATCTAAACTATTCCCAAAATATGTAAATTGTCCTAACAAATTATTCGACAATTTGACATCTATTCCCGCAGTCCAATTAGAACCAGTTTCTGGCTTTAAATCAGGATTTGGTAGCCAATTATGAACCGTATCAAAAACATATAATTGATCTAAACCAGGATTACGCTGCGCTCCTGCCCAACTACCACGCATTGCAACTGCTGGATTAACAGCGTAATGTAAGCCGACACTAGGATTGAAATAACTACCAAACTGGCTATCAAAGTTTTGTCTGATTCCTAAATCTGCTTGAAAAGCATCACTAATTTTCCAGGTATTCACAGCAAATAAAGCTGTATTCAAGACACTTCTATCTTCTTTCTCATTGTTAGCAATTTGGCTAGGATTTGTACTCAACACATCACCAATTAAATCGGTATTCTTTAAATCTAAACCCCAGCGTAATTGATTATTAGGAGTTATTTTCCATTCATGATCTATCCTAAATTTGAATTGTTGTGTATCTAAAATTCCAGTTCGGTAAAATGTCCCAGCAGTTGGCCCATAAGTGCTAAAGTAATCTCGATTGTATCCTAATGTGGTTGTTAAATTGGAATCATCTCCTTTACCAAGTCGGGTTTTCCAAGACAATCCCATATTTAAACCATCATGATCTAATCGGTCTTTTTGTAAAGGAAAACCGAAATAAATTAAACCCCGACGGCTGCTTAAAGTAGTTACATCGAAATTCAAAGAGTTTTTAGGATCTAAATCTACTCCAATACTTCCAAAATAAGTGCTTGTAGCTGTATCAGCATTAAATAAATATCCTTGACTATCTCTATTTGCAGCCCCAACAGGAACACGGTAACGGTTATCTATAAAAAATCTTTCAAAACTAAAATTATATTTTACTTTATTTGTTGAACCACCATAAGTTAGTTGTTGATTATTTAAATTTAATGAGCCAAATTCTGCACTAGCATTTAATTTTGGTTTACCATAACCTTCTTTGGTAATGATATTAACAACTCCTCCAAAGGCTGAAGAACCATATAGAGAAGAAGCAGTACCACTATATAATTCGACTCTTTCAATAGTCTCTATAGGAATACTATTTAAATCAGTTCCACCATGATAAATATTAATGTTTGTATTAATTGATCTACCATTAATCAAGAATACAGATTGATCAATTGAAGCTCCTCGATAGTATGTACCTGTGTGAATATCTGCACCAGAACCGACATTATTAATTGCAAAACCTGGCATTATTTTCAAAACATCAGCAACGCTAGTTGCACCCTGTTTTTGAATTTCCTTTTGTTCAATTACATAAATGGGAGTAGATTCAGGGAGAATGTCTTTTTCGCCAATGGTTTCTATGAAAATATCGGCATCATTTTTAGGAGTTAAATCTGGTTCTGATGTAGGTTCTGGCTTAACTTCATTTATTGCTGGTTGTTGAGTTAATAATTCAGCATTGGTGGCTGGTAATTGAATTTCACTTAAACTAGGAATATCTGAATTTACTATATTTTTATGATCTTTATCATCAACAGCTATAGCAGGAAATGTCACCAGTAAATTTAGTAAATAAACTGGCAGGAAAAAACTCTTATTCATATTTTTTAACTCACACTCGGTAGAAACAATGACTAATAAGTATTTTCTCTATTGATAGCAACATTGTCAAAAGACAAGCTGTCATAGTTAAATCACTCAAGGTTCAGATACCCAATTTATCCGAGTAATCAGGTATCTTTTATATCTTTTTACGTTCTTGAAGTTGCCGATGACGTTGTGATCCTTTCATAGCGAAATTAACTGAGGCTCTTACACCTTCTCTTCCTGTTTCTGTGGGTGTTAATTTCCACTCTTGAGCCGCTTGTAGGGCTGCCTCATCTAGTTCGCTATCACCACTAGAACTAACTAACCTTACTTGAGTGACATTACCTTGGAAATCAGTGTTAATAGCTACTTCTGCTGTTCCTTCCACACTACGTCGTCTAGCTCTATCTGGGTACTTTATTTGACACTGTATACAATCGGCTCGATTCAATTTAGAACCAGTTTTTATGGGAGGTTTAGCTGCGGTAGTTATTAGTGTATTTTCTAGTTTTGGGTTATTCCCAATTTGATTCCCAATCCCAGTACCTGAATTAGTACCTGAACCAATCCCCGTACCTAAACTATTTCTCAATCTATCGCCTAGATTATTAGGAATACTTCCAGTATGTGAGATTTGATTTTGTGGAGACTGTGTGGAAGTGGTAGAATTACTGGGGGTATTGTTAGAACTAACATTAGTTGGAGTTTCTGTTTCTGATTTCAATACTGGGATATCTGCGGGTTTTATATTCGCTTGAGGTTGAGTAGACGCTGGAGTATTTGTATTTTCTCCCAAGTTTTCTAATAGAGTTGGTATTTTCGCAGGTTTAGAAATGGTTTTTTCTATTGGGTTATTTTCTAATAGAGTTGGTATTTTCGCAGGTTTAGAAGTAGTATGTATTTGGGATTGTTGAGTAACAATGTTATTAATAGTTTTTGGTTGGGGCTGTTTAGTTAATGGTGGAACAGAAGAGTTACTTGTAATGATTGATCTTTCTGTTGATGTAGAAATTCCTCCACCTCGATTACTACTACCGGAATTTATTGTTGCTAAAGAGTTTGTTTTTAGTGTTAATTGAGCTACTTCCTGGGGAATAGCTTCCAGAATTGTCATTTCAATTGGTTGATTTGTAACTTCAGGTACTTTTAAAAAAAACTTATTAATAGCTAAAGCTAGTAATCCAATATGTAATGCTACTGAACCAATAAGACTAAAAACAAGAAAAGTCCTTAATGCTTCAGCTTCTTTTTCGCGCTGTTCTATAACAAAAATTGATAAACTCATATTTTATAATCATGATTCACTTGATCAAAATCACCGTCCAAATATTTAGCGGGACAAAAAGCCCCGCACATTGTTAAGCCGTTAAATTAGCTGTAAACTTACTTTTTCCAACCTTTGTCAGCTTGTTCTAGTACATAAGCAGCTAGATTTTCTATTTGCTCTGCTTTTAATCTCTTACCAAAGGCAGGCATAGCACCTTTACCATTAGTGACTTGATAAACAATTGCTTCTGCTGAGTACATACCGTACTTTTCCAAAGCTTCCTTCTTCAAGGTTTTAGCAGCATTAACTAAATTTTTGCCCCCAATGTGGCACTGAGCGCAATTAGCCTTAAATAATGCGGCTCCACTACCTGTATCTGCGGCCAAAGCTGGACTACTCAAGGCAAAGGTAAAGATAGCTATGCCTAATAATAATACTGAGATAATTTTTTTCATCTGGTGTTCTCTCTACAACAATGTCTGAATCCGTGCAAATATCCTCTATAATTCTCATTTGATTTAGTTGCATTAGTCAAACGACAGGTTGTCATACTTGGTTCTCAACAATTAGAAATTCGAGATTGATTGGTTGTGATATCAAGGGTTGAGGAAGAATGTAAAATTATATGAATTCAACTTATTTTGTTGATATTTAGGAAAATCTAGGAATACTACCATGAAATAATTATGTAAGAGGTTAAGAAATTTGTTTATTTTAGTTATCAATAACTATATTTTTTCTGTGAAACTGACTTAGCAGTAATCATTTTATTCAAGTTGCATAAGTAGGTGAACACAATAAAACTAAACTGTGTAAAGAAATGTAAAATCGCCCAAACCCTCTTCACTCTTGCCTCTTGCCTTTTGCCTTTTGCCTTGCCATAACGACAATTTTCAACACTCACCTACTTATATAATATTTTCTGTCAATGGGTAAGTCCTAGATTATTTATAAAAAAAAGTTAGTAAGGTAGTAAACTAATACCGTATCCGTTACCGTATCCGTGAATTATCTTGTGCGATAAAAGACCTGTATACGCAAATGATTACAGATGATTGATTTTAAATATTAAAAAATATTTAGGAAATGATGCAGTTAGAAAGAACCAATATATGGTATAAATCGTTATGTATATTTACTCACAAGGTCACAATGACAACTTTCACACGAGTTAACGTCTGGGAAGAAGAAATTGAACAAAATATTGCTAGTAATTTCTCAGAATCATCTTTAACATTTCTATCTCACCGGTTTAAGCGGGATGGATTTCTTAAAGTTGCAGAAATTATGCCTCTCAAAATTCGCCAAGAAATGAAGCAAGAGGCTCTAAGATTGTTAGATTTGCACTCTGAACGTCGTGATTTAAAACTAGCTACTACTGGTAATACTCCCCGAAATATGAGTGTAGTAACCAGCGAGAACATTGCTGAAAGCAGTGAGTTTGTGAATACTATATATAGATCCGAGTCACTGAAAAATATTCTCGAAAAATTGGCTGGAGAGGCTTTCTTCCCTTGTCCTTCCAAAGATGAGGAATTTTTGATTACCAGACATGAAAAAAGCGGAGATACCCACGGTTGGCACTGGGGAGATTATCGTTTCGCGCTGATTTGGATTTTAGAAACTCCACCCATTGAACATGGTGGGATGTTGCAATGTGTTCCTCATACTAGTTGGAATAAAACTAATCCTAGAATTCATGAGTATCTATGTGAGAATCCTATCAGCACCTATGGTTTCGTAACTGGTGACATTTACTTGTTGAAATCAGATACAACTCTTCATCGAACAGTTCCCTTAAATCGTGACTCTACACGAATTATGCTCAACATGACGTGGGGATGTCTTGATGATGAGAAAAAGCAACTTGATAATGATCGTTGGTGGACAGAGAAGGAAGTAGAAGCTGGTAGTTATAGCTAAAATTTAGCTATGGATGTTTAGTAAAAACATCTAGTACACTGCGGCTTAAGTTAATGAACCATTCTCAATCGTCCAAAAGCTGATTCCATATTACTTTTGACTTTTGATTTTTGACTTTTGATTTCCGCGAAGCGGTACTAGATGGTTAAATATAAATATCTATTTCAAAGGCAGATGTTTGAAAAGTTAATGATTTAATACTTTTCAAACATCCTCTGTTAGAATTTCAGAAAATTGCCTTTTGGCAATAATGCGAGTATCTTCCCGAAAATGTAATCTATCTACGTAGGAGAACGGTCAATGACAGCTTTACAAGTGCAAGAGTTTGAGAAAGTCCAAGATCCAGGAGTTCGTCAACGGTTAGATGTTGATGGACCAGAAATCAAAGATTACTTGAACGGGAAGATGGAGTATATTCTCAAACACCGTGGAGTAGAACATCCTTTACTCAACTACTATCGCAAAAACGCATTTACTAAAGAACAAGAAAAGAAATTCTATCTTGAAACTTGGTATTACTTCCAAAACGAACCTTTCTATATTACGAGTATGGCAGTGAACACTCGTGATTATAAAGTATTGAAGGAAATTATCCTCAATGTTTATGATGAAGTAGCCGGAAAAGTAACTCATGAAACTCTGTTCCGTGAGCAACTTAATGCTATGGGAATCACTGACGAAGACATTGCTAATTACCAATGTTTACCCACAACTGTAGCCATTAATAAAGGCGCAGAAAAATTGTATGTTGAACCCCCAATTGAGAGAAATTTAGGGGCATTCTATGCTGATGAAACTATGTCAGCAGTGTTATCAGTTCAATTCAATGATGCACTCCTGAACCAAGGTTATGACGGAAGTGTCAGAAAGCATTGGTTAATGCACCTGAATGTGGAAATTAGCCATAGTAACAATGCCTTTAATGCGATCGCACCTTATCTAGTTAATCAAGAGGGACGCGACCTATTTGAAGAAGGCATTAATACATACCTAGAACTATTAGAAAACTATTGGGATGGAGTTGATGCCATTGTGAGAGGCTAAAAACTAGTACCACAGGGCGGAATTAACCATTAATAATTAAAAATTACAAAAGCTGATTCTCAAAGCTTTTTGGGAAATTTTTAATTGCTGGTTAAATTCTGCCTAGTGGTAATAGTTCTAGCGTCATACCTTCACATTTAACAATTGAATAGAAGAGTCTTTAATACTTGTCGGGCAAAATATTGTAGCAGTGTGCGCTTGAGTTATATACCAAAAAAACTTTTTTTCGCAGGGTTTAGAGACTATGCAATTATACTTATCCGACTGCACACTACTATAATTTATTTTTTCTAAAATCCCATAACTAAATTTCAGAAATCTACTATACTGAAATTTGAATAAAACAACTAAGCATCTGTAGCAACACTGATGAATATGTTTGCAAAATTAAGAAAATTTATCAGATCAACTATTGGCAAAGTCAGCGCAATAGTTTTTTTGACTGTACTTTCAATTGTGGCTGGAAATTTATTTGCCTCTACTAAAGTTATTAGCGCTCCAGCATCAAACGTTAGCTGTCCACCTGCATTGGAAGGGCAAATTTACCGCTTCATTGAAGGATTGGATAAATGTCTTGTTCCCCTGAGCAAATCAGAAACAGATAAGCTCAATGATCCCTTTGCGAAAAAACTCCTGCGTCAAGGAATTTTTCCCAATGGTGTCCCCGATATGGACAAGAAAATTGAGCAGAAATTAGGCTATAAGGCTACCACTTACATGGTTGGAGAGGGTCTGCAAGTACCTACAACCGCAGTTAGTAGAGACAATCCTCGTAGTCTTCGTTATCTGTTCACATGGGGTAAGAATGAAAACGAAAGCCACGTCATGATGTCCAAACTAGCACCAGCCAGTCAGACCTCAATGACAGAGGTGATATCCTTTGACGAAAAAAGTCAAGAATATAACTACTATTTGATGAGACCCCAATTGCCTGAATACGAAGCCAGCAAGGGGTTTCCTTTTGTTTGGGCATTTGTGGGTAATTCTCCCATGGCACAAGAAAAACCATCTATGGGGAATGGTTGTTTCCGCTGTCATCATAACGGGACACCATTGATGAGAGAAATAGAATTGCCTTGGAATAATTGGCATTCTCAGCGAGCTATCACAGCTTCAGCCTTATTACCTAAAGAGGCTGTTAGTGAAAGTTACTTCATCAACCGGCGTGGTGGAGATGTATTTGAGCCAGTGATTAGAGGTAACTTCCAAAAATACTTCACCAACTGGTTAGGACAACGCATGACCACTAAAAATGGTGCTACTGAGATTCGTGACGTGAATAAAATGTTGCGTTTCTTGACTAGTGATACCAGTATCAACTTTAAATCTAGTGACGTTCAAAGCGAAGGTGTAAATACTAGCCCACCAAACCTTGATATTACTGGTGTTCCTCCCAACGATACATTTTTGGCAGACACCCTATTACAGACAGTCTTAGGTTTAAACTACAAATCTTTGTCTGTGAAGTTGCCTCGCGCAGAATATGATGCCTTTTTGAAGAAGCATGATTTCAAATTGGTGGGTACAAAAGGATTTATGCGTGATAGCGAGAAAGCTTTTGAGTATCCAGGTTCAACCTATTTTGCCTTCTATGTGCCTCAAGTAGGTGCTGAAGACATTTACATGACTCAAAAAATGCTGCAATCTAAGATTGTCACCGATAAATTTGTCGCTTCCATGTTGATGGTAGACTTCAAGAATCCGTTATTCTCCGCAAAACGTACCAGTCTCCAAAAATATGCCCAGCAAATAACTACTGGAAAAATAGTTGGTGGTGTTAGTAGTGTGCCTGGGGATTTTGTCAACAAGATTAAGCAAACCGGAGCAAAAGCTTGTAATCCTAATAATTTTGATGCTTGCTCGGCAGAAGAGCAGTTTCTCTATAACTGGGAGTTACCTGAGAATGAATGGAGAAAGTTAACAGCAGACCGTTTACAAACCTATGTGTCATCCATAGCTAATCTTGAACCAAAAGAACGTTTAGATGTGTTGATGCGATGGAGTGTTAAACAACAGAATCGTTTTGCGGAAGATCCTAACTACTGTCACTTTTTCGAGTCTAGAACACTATTCCCAGAAAGTGACCTAGCTAAATTTCCAGCACTTGAGCTATGTCATCCTTCTTAGCTTTTTGAACTTTGTTCTGAAGTTTGGGTAGGGACAATTCATCTAGCTTTTTGAAAGAATACCTTGTCTAAATTGGAAAAAGCCTTGATTCTTAGGTTGGGTTGTTCATACAGCAAATTGTCATCAAACCTGGAACAAGAACCCCACCCCCAACCCCCTCCCCGCAAGCGATGAGGGGGCTAAGATGTACCTTGTATGATTGGAAATCGCTGTAAATCAACAAATCCGTTGGGTTGCGCTGTCGCTTAACCCAACAAAGCAAAAAATGGCTAAGGTATTGTCCCTACTAAATAATGCAGATTTCAAAAAATTACCGTTTATTTTTGCTAAATCTAGTTCTTAATCAAAATGACAAAATTTACCCGCCGTCATCTATTTCAAGCCGCAGGAGGAGCATTTGCCGCCTGGGCTTGGCATCAATTACCATTGGGCAAACAAGTTTTTGCTCAACAAAGTGCATCTAGTTTCATGTTCGATTTTCCTGGATCTGAGAACGATTTTCTCCCAGGGGAAGAAAAACAAAGAAAATTAATGCGATCGCATTGGAACGAAGATATGAACCGCTTAACCGAGCGACTGATCCAAAATGAACCTTGGAATTTTACCAATCAACCCACCCTGACGGATTATTACAATCCCCGGACTACCAAAGTTCCCGCAGGTGCAGCAGTTGTTCCTATCACTTGGTTAGCCTATCCCAATCGCATCAAATATGCTTTCCCAGAGGTGGGTAGACGCAAACATTGGGAATATGCCGATAATGGAGTTCCTGATCCTACCTATGAACCAAAAGGGCCAAGAGGTTGGCAAGATGAATATGCAGAGTGGAGTGTGACTCGCAATGCTCAAGGCAAAATTACCAAAGTTTCTTTCACCAGCGAAACTAGAGAATATTGGTACGCGCTGTGGACTGTAGAACCAAAAGCTGTATTACGTCTCTATCAACAACTTGTCAGCCCTCAAGTGAAGCTAGACGATCTATATCTGCGTGACAAAACTGGCAAGCCCATCATTGATCCCCAAACTGGTAGACCGGCTTATAACGAACTGAATAAATGGAATAACACAACTAAGAATGGCATTGCCCATCTTATTGGTGAATTTAACTCTCTCCAAGGAGCAATGTTCTTAGGAGGACAGTCCACAATGGTGCGGAAGGATGAACAAGGCAACGCCATCACCGATTCTAGCCAATTGGTGAATTGTGGTCTTCATGGGACTCCTAACCGCAATAGCGATCCTTTTATTGGCGCCAGAGTTAACGATTTGGTGCGTGTAGGTGTGCGAGTTTCCTTAAAAAATCCTGTGGGAATTTATCTCCAAGAACCCAATTTCCAAACCTATGAACTACCGGCTAATGCTCCCCGCAATGCCAAACCATCAGATTTCTGGAAAGTAGTTCGCGGCCGCAAACGTAAAGCTGGAGAACCATCTGATTATATTCTTCATGCTGTTTATGAAGTACCACCAGAACTTGGCTTTACAGTGGGTGATATTTCCATTGCTGGCTTCCCCATTAACTACGGCGCTCAAATAGCTGAAACCCTACAGGTAGAAGTAATTGGTGAGGGTATTCCCCAGGCAAAAACTCCCGAAATTCATTTGTGTGCCACCACAGCCACCTTACCTTATCCTGCCGTATTGCGGGAACGGAAATTACTCAAAGTTGGTGAGCGTTCTAATTTAAATATGCGAATTGAGCAAGGATCAACAGTTCAAAATGTTGCATTGAAAGCTAAACATAGCGATCGCAATGCCACAATTGAATTTGTAGGAGCGCCAGGTGTTACAGTCAAAAAAACCGATTTTAAAGATGAAAAAGATTACCAATTATTCGTCTTAACTCTGACTGTAGCTAAAAACGCACCCTTAGGTAATCGCTCCCTGCTGCTGAAAAATTCCGATGGTACAAGCGGTCCCGCTAGATTTGGAATGTTAGAAGTAGTTCCTGCGAGAACTCTTGGCGCATAGTCCAATCAAGAGAAGAGAACAAAAATGTCAGGACGTTACCTTAAACGTCTCTGCAAAAGTTAAAAATTGAACCTTCCATAAAACTGAGAAAAAATATATGCTTGATAAACTTTCAGGATCTAATTCCCTAAAAATTGGTGTGTTAGCAATTATCACCCCACTCTCAATCTTAGGTGGAACTTTATTTTCCATCACATCTAGCAGCCCTGCATTAGCTAAATATAAGGAAGTTGTATCTGTAAACCCTGTTAGCAAAGATGCAGAACAGATCAGAATGCTCTTTGAAAAAGCCTATGCAGAAAACTTAAAAACAGGTGATGTAAAGACTTATATGAATCTGTTCACCAGAGATGCAGTTTGGATACCACCCGGTGGGCTTGATAAGGTTGGACCTAAAGAAATTGGTGAAGCTTTTGCAGCCCAAGCCAGTGCTGTAAATATTGATGCAGCTTTAACAGCAAATGAAATCAAAATTATTGGCAATTTTGCTTATCTTATTGGTACTTCTGTTGCAAAAATTTCTCCTAAAGATGGTAGTCCAACCATGCAAGCCAAATTCCGCGTCCTATGGTTGATGCGGAAAGAGGCAGGAAAATGGAAGATTGCTAGAGAAATTTGGAACGCTAAACCATAACAGTTTCAGCTATTAATTTGGACGGGTATCTTACCTGTCCGAAAATATTTTTGTTTTTGTTACTGTTCGCGTTGCTGATTAATGGGATGATTTTTACCTCACGCAGAGGCGCAGAGACTCAGAGAGGAAGAGTTTTCCATGTCAAATTTAACAATTTCATCCCGCAATTATGCAAGTTCCCGTTTTTTTAATTCTTAATTTTTAATTTTTAATTCTCCTCTGAGGTAATTATGAAAATTTCTCAAAATGTAATTCCTTTTGCTAGTTGTTTTACGACTGATGCAGAAAATCAAAACAATAGTAAATTAGTATTTGTAGGATTATCGGATGATCAACAATCCTCTTATCTTAAAGGTTGCGCTCAAGCGCCAGATGAAATTCGTTATGCTTATGATGGCAATTGTTATAACAGTACAACGGAGTCCGGTATTGATTTAACTGAGTCTGTAGTTGATCTAGGTAATTGGCTACCTGAAAACTCTTGGGAATTAACTGCACAGAGTTATTATGAAAAGGCGCAATCTCTATTTCGGGCTGGGAAAATCCCCTTTTTTGCTGGTGGAGATCATGCGGTAACTATTCCTCTTGCTAAAGCCTTGGATGTCTTAAATCAGCCTATTCATATTGTGCAAATTGATGCACACCCTGATATTTATCCAGAGTTGAATAATAATCCCTATTCTCATGCTTGTGTAGCATCTCGGTTACTAGAGTATGAGCATATTTCATCTATTACTCAAATAGGGATTCGCACTCTCAATCAGGTGCAAAAAGAGGTGATTGATAAGTTTAAGAATCGCTTGCATTTGTTTCCAGCACGGGAATTAGGCGAAAAATTGCCATCTCTATCTCATATTCCCCCAGGCGCACCAGTATATCTTACTATTGATTTGGATGGTATAGATCCGGCTTTCGCGCCGGGAGTTTCTCATGCTGTTCCCGGTGGTTTGAGTTCACGACAGGTATTAAATCTGATTCAGTTTGCTGACTGGAATTTAGTCGGTATGGATGTAGTAGAGTTAAATCCAGACCGGGATATAAATGATCAAACGGCAATTTTAGCAGCCAGATTACTTCATGAAGGGATGGGATATGCAGGATCAGGAATGGATTCATTGGTGTCAACTTAAGCTCACTTAAAAATACGAAGTTTGCCAGTAGAAGTTTTAGAGGTTGTTTGAAAAGTCTAATTTGTTACCGCGTCTGCCGAATATAATTCGCGGCTACACAGACAAAACCCACCTTCGTGGGTTAAGAAGCTTGATTTTTGGTTAGTCCGCCTCGTGGACTTCGCTTGTGTAGTAGCAAATTATATTCGCCCAAAACTTTTCACACCTTCCCTAACCAATTTCAGCATAAGCAACAGAATCTTTTAACCCCAACTCTGCAAAAGCCGCTAACCGCAACTGACAAGAATCACAGACACCACAAGCAACATCATCACCAGCATAACAAGACCAAGTGAGATCCCAAGGCACACCTAATTGATTACCAAGTTGGATAATTTCTGTCTTCTTCAAATTCATTAAAGGGGCAATAATTTCAATTGCTTTTCCCTCACGTCCTTGTTTTGTTCCCAAACGAAAAACTTCCTGCATGGCTTGGATATAATCAGGACGACAATCTGGATAGCCAGAATAATCTAGCGCATTAATACCAATGTATACCCTTTCCGCTGCGATCGCCTCCGCATAGCCCAAAGCAAAACTTAAAAAGATTGTATTCCGCGCTGGAACATAGGTAATAGGAATATTGTCCGCCATTTCAGCCAGAGAACGCCCTTGAGGCAAATCAATCTGATCATCTGTCAGCGCTGAACCACCCCACTGTCGTAAATCAAAATTCACCACTTGATGTTGAACCACATTAGCCGCTTCTCCAACCATCAAAGCTGAATTTAATTCCTTTCGATGACGCTGTTGATAATCAAAAGAAATAGCATAACATTCACAGCCATCAGCACTTGCTTGATAAAGAACAGTTGAAGAGTCCAAGCCACCAGATAACAGAATTACAGCTTTCATATCAAAATCGGAAATGAAAAGGAATTTTAGTAATTAGCAATTCTTTATAAATTGCATCCAAAAGATGGGAAAATCAACAAAATGCCCCAAACAAAAATTAAATATGTCCAAAAAATCTCAGAAATGAGAACATTAATTGTATAAATCGCCTAAAACATTATACTCTGAGTATTAACTATGTGATGACTTGTAATTTTACTTATAGAAAGCGTGATTGATTTACCACTATAAAAATCAGGTATCTATTAGGGTGAACTAATTTCCCAAATACGTACCTGATCATTTCTAATAAGGAGTTATGAAAGTTACAAAGTCACCCAAAAAAAACACATAATTTTTCTCATAGATGAATAAAACAGGATAATTAATAACTGTTGACCGAAAAGATCACCAGATGGGGGGAACTGAACCCAAACTTTGAAATTCTTCATAAAGATAATCACTATGTTACCATCTGGATGGTTTAAGACAAATCAAACCTGGCGTTTAAGTATAAAGGCCAACGACCGTAGCGTCTCTAAATTTGGTGGTTGAGGAGAGAACAATAGTGCAAGATAGCATATCAGTGTCAGAACCAAATCTATATTCACAGCGCAGCCAACTGCACAATATACGCATAGGCGTGATTGGGGTTGGTAACATGGGACAACATCATACCCGCGTCCTGAGTTCCATGAAAGATGTGGAACTAGTCGGCGTTTCTGATATTAACGTCGAACGTGGTTTAGAAACTGCCAGCAAATACAAAGTCCGGTTTTTTGAAGACTACTGTGACTTACTACCCCATGTAGATGCAATTTGTGTTGCAGTACCTACACGGCTACACTATGCAGTGGGTATCAACTGTTTGTTAGCAGGAATCCATGTTTTAATTGAAAAACCGATAGCGGCTAGTATTTCTGAAGCAGAATCTTTAGTTAATGCTGCGGCAGAATCTCAGTGTATTTTGCAAGTTGGTCACATTGAGAGATTCAATCCCGCCTTTAGGGAACTTACCCAAGTCCTCAAAACTGAGGAAGTCTTGGCTTTAGAATCTCACCGCATGAGTCCTTATTCAGCGCGGGCAAATGATGTTTCCGTAGTGCTGGATTTAATGATCCATGACATTGATTTGCTGCTGGAATTAGCTGCCTCACCAGTGGTAAAATTGACTGCTAGTGGGACTCGTTCTTTAGACTCAGGTTATTTAGATTATGTAACTGCAACCCTGGGTTTTGCCAATGGTGTTGTTGCTACTCTAACAGCCAGCAAAGTTACCCACCGGAAAATTCGCCGTTTGGTTGCCCATTGTAAAAATTCATTTACAGAAGCAGATTTTCTTACTAACGAGATTTTGGTACATCGGCAAACCTCTGTTAATCCGCTTATTGACCATCAGAAAGTCTTATATAGACAGGATGGTTTAATTGAAAAGGTTTATACCACTAATGTTCAACCTCTCAGTGCAGAATTAGAGCATTTTGTCAACTGTGTCCGTGGTGGCAATCAGCCTTCTGTGGGTGGTGAACAAGCTCTCAAAGCCCTGCGCTTGGCTAGTTTAATTGAGCAAATGGCTTTAGAAGAAAGAGTTTGGAATCCCTTGGAATGGTCTTCCGAATCCAGAGTCCAATCTTTGACATCTACTGTTTAGCAAAAACAAAGCAGTGGGGGAAATGGTTTTTCCCCACTATTGAAAATTGTAATTGGTGATTGGTCATGGATAATTTAGTTAGGTTTTGCTGAAAGAAAGTAAAAGCGTTGATAGATAAAGGTTTACGGGATTATTATATACAAACAACTGCAAGACTATTAACAATAAATGTTTAAAACCCTTGCATTTTAACTAAAAATAACCGCGTAGATTCGAGGGCTAATTGTCCAACTCTTCCTTCTTCCCCCTGAACTCCTGAATCGGTGACTCCACAAGAGGGGCAACCACAGGGGGATTGCCCCTACTCCTAACCAAAAAAACTTTTTCAGCCAGCCTTATGAATTTTGACGTATTTCTAGTTACACTTAACCCAACCTAAAATTTTTTGTAGCTCACCTTTTTGTAAGATGAGCATAATAACTTGTTACAGAGGAGCTTTCATGACAGATCAACCCCCAGTCGCTAATCCAATGAATGCCGCTGCTATTCCCATGAACCGAAACCCAGCAGCTTCTGCCGCCACACCCATGAATTCTGGTAATTCTGGAAAACCAAGCAATATTGGCGGTAAAATTATTCTCAGTGTGGATTTAGGGAGAACATCCACAAAGACTTGTGTGAGCCGTGAACCTAATAATGTGGCTTTCATTCCGTCTAATGTCAAGCAAACATCAATTGAGCAAATTCGTGGCGGTGTATTTGAGGCTAAGGCTACCGACCCACTAATGGATTTGTGGTTGGAGTATCAAGGTAGTGGCTATGCTGTAGGGCAATTAGCCGCCGATTTTGGGGCAAATCTTGGCGTTGGTCAATCTAAAGTAGAAGATGCCCTGGTAAAAGTATTATCATCTGCCGGGTATTTTAAGCTTAAAGATGAAATTTTTGTGGTTCTAGGTCTGCCTTTCTTATCTTTGGAACAATTTGAAAAAGAAAAGGCACAGTTAACTAGCTTGGTAACTGGACCCCATGTATTGAATTTTCGAGGTGAATCCATAACTTTGAACATTGCCAAAGTCTGGGTAATGCCCGAAGGATATGGTAGTTTGCTGTGGTCAGAAACTCAACCTAATAAAGCAGCCGCAGTTCCCGATTTTACGAAAATATCTGTAGGGATTGTTGATATCGGTCATCAAACCATTGATATGATCATGGTGGATAATTTCCGCTTTGCCAGAGCCGCTTCTAAGAGTGAAGACTTTGGGATGAGTAAGTTTTATGAAATGGTAGCTAAGGAAATAGATGGCGCTGATAGTCAATCTTTAGCATTAATTTCTGCGGTTAATAAACCCAAAGGCGAACGCTTTTACCGTCCTAAAGGCGCTAGTAAGCCGACTAATTTAGATGATTTTCTGCCTAACCTGACAGAGCAGTTTTCACGGGACATTTGCTCTCGTGTGTTAGCTTGGTTGCCAGAGCGGGTAACTGACGTGATTATTACAGGTGGTGGTGGAGAGTTTTTCTGGGAAGATGTCCAACGTCTCCTCAAAGAAGCTAAAATCAATGCTTACTTAGCTGCACCTTCTCGACAGGCTAATGCTTTGGGGCAGTATATTTATGGAGAGGCGCAATTATCTGCTGCTGTTCGCGCTAGGTCATAAAACTGATGTTTCAATGGTCAAAAAAGGTAGTCAAATCCGTTACGTTCAATCCAGATATTGCCGATGATAGCTTGTTAGCGCAGATGGAAAATCACCTAGAGGCACAGCCAGATAAAACTTTCAGTGATTTGTGCAAAGAAGCTCTGTGGAAATTTTTGTGCGTCCCAGAACCTTTACAAATAGCTTCTAAAACGGCAAATATAACTACGGTTGAACAAAAAATCGCTGAAATGCAAAATCAAATGGCTGGGTTTGAGGAACGTTTTTTGGCTAGGGAGTCTCGTCGTTTGGAAGCGATAGAAAGTCAAATGTTGCAACTTACTCAACAAGTGGCAAAGTTAGCAATCATTCTCAATCAGCAACCACTTACCTATGTTCCTCCTCATAGTGTAGTGCAAGCCATGCCAGAACCAAAACCTCAAGAAATAGACCCTGTAATTAATCGCATTGGTCAGTTTCTTGATGATTTCTAAGAAAAAACTCAGTTTTTCTGTGTTTTTACTTTGAATAAACTACCATAATTCCCACCAATAAACCATTTCGGCGTTATTGGTGGGATATTTTGTTTTTCTAATTTCCTGACTATTAACTCAGTGACGCAGTGACTCCTATCTAGTACCGCTTCGCGGAAGTCAAAAGTCAAAAATCAAAAGTCAAAAGTAATATGGAATCAGCTTTTGGACGATTGAGAATGGTTCATTAACTTACGCCGCAGTGTACTAGTACAGCACGGCGTAAATAAATAAAACAACCATTCTCAATCGCCAAAAAGCTTACGCCATATTACTTTTGACTTTTGACTTCCGCAAAGCGGTACTAGTGGTCTGTCAAGCTTAAAATTGTGAGTAGTATTATTCTGTATTGACTGTTCCACAATAATTCTAGAGATCGGTAACGCACAAAATCAAAATTGACAGGCCACTATTTAAAGTTTTTGGATTTTCCATAAATAGCTAGATAGCAAATTTGTCACGATATGAGCAATAATAGGTACTAAGAGGTTGCCACTTAATAGGGCGCTATAACCTAAAATAATCCCAATAATAGTTGCCCAAATTACATAAGGCCATTGTTGGGGACCGCTAAGGTGTAGGATTCCAAAACAAAGACTTGAGACTATGATAGCAGTATGATCTCCACCTAAAGCGGGTAGCATTACACCTCGAAATAATAATTCTTCACTTAAACCAGGGAGTAATCCTAACCAAATTAAATCTGGTAAAGCTAGAGGTTTGAGAACCATTTCTAAATAATAATCAGCACTTTTACGATAGGGAAGGGAAAGACGATAAGCTAACCCACTTAATATAGTGATAATTACACCTAAACTAATTCCTAATAATAAATCTTGTTCCTGCCAGTGCCATTTAAAAAGAATAATATTACCCCAGCGCAACCATAATTTGGCAACTATCCAGAGAATAATTGCTGTTACACCCATTGCTACTAGGACTTGGGTGCGTGTGAGATAAGGGATTTCTGGTTCTTGATTTTTTTGTTCAAACACGGGATTTTAAATGATGTAATGGGTAATAATTAATGACTAATGACTAATGACTAATGAATGGGCGCAGGGACTGTGCCCCTACTGACAAAGGATTAATACCTGCTTTATGAGCGACTAGTACGCCTACTGCTTCTAAGTACGAGTTTACCTGTAAGGTTTGAATTCTTAACATGGGAGCAGAAACTTGGATCAAAGTTTTATTTTCTGCGACTGTAATTATTTGACATTGTTTCTGGTTTAAGCTTAATAAAGCACTATTTCCACAAGCTGTGGCAGGAATAACTAAAGCATCAATTTGATCTGCCCAGATATCAGTTGATAAAGAACTATAATTTTCTGTATTAATGATAAATTGCGGAGCGTTACTCAAGCCAACTAAAACACAAGGTAAGAACGTGTAGCCGATTTCTTCAGCCGCTGCACGGGGTGATAAATTAGGGGCTGGTGGTGCGGGAGAAAGGGCGGGAGCATGGGCGCAGGGAATTTTAAAGGTGCGGACTAATAAATGGCTAATGACGGCTTCTGCACCTGCTAGAGGGTCTACTCCTTGACCTTGGCGATAGTTTTCGACTGCGGTTTCGTTCATATCATCGGGGAAACGGGCAACAACTGCGATCGCTTCGGCTTTTTCTTCTATAATTAATTTCTCAGCAGCCCGTAATAAACTATCAGGATTACCTATTGTTCCCCAACTTGTACCTGATAGAGAAGTACGTAATTCTACGTTTAATGGGGCATCGGTAATAACATGATTTGTAATATTTAATCCTAGTGTTGCTCTGGCTGCATCGGCTACCTGCAAGTGTCGCAGCATTAATTCCGGTTCGATGCCTTGGTCTAAAAGTAATCCAACTCTGTTACTACGGACGGGACGTAAACCCCATTCTCCAGCCGCAAATTTATCTAAACCATAACCTTCAACATAGAAGGCATTGGGAATATTCCAGTATAAACTTGCACCGTTCATGACATTGGGGTGAGTAATCAAGCGATCGCACACCTGTGATATAAGTTTAGCTACTGGTAAGGCATCACCAGCATAACCGCCAATCGCTGCCCCAATGCCGGTGGGTATAATTAAAAGTACTGTGTATGGTTTTTGGATGGGTATCACAGGGTTTTTGTTTCGCGCAGAGACGCTAAGGAGCAAAGACGCAAAGAAGAAATTTAAGCGGTAACTACGGCTTCTACTGTTGCGGTTTGTTGTTTTTCGTCAACAGCAGTAATAGCCCAACGGAGGGGTTCACCTTGTTTTTGCAACTCTGCTGTAATGGCTTTTTCTAATTCTGTAGGAGTTTCTTCTAATTCAATTTCAGCGGTAATAAAATGAGTTGTCATAATCCTAAATCCTTTGCATTGATGATTTTGAGAATACAGAAACTTTTCGGGAATTGGTAATTATTAATTATTACCTATGCTTTACCAAATTGTGCTTGATAAACGATGTCTTCTTTTTCTGTTTCAATTTTTAAATCAGAAAGAGGTTTCGCAACACAAAGTAGGGCATAGCCTTGTTTTTGCAAATCTGGACTTACACCCATACCCTCCGATTGCTCTACAGTTCCTTCTGTAACTAAAGCAGCACAAGTTGTACAAACACCAGCGCCGCAAGAAGTAGGTAAGTCTAAACCCGTAGATGAAGCGGCTGTGAGAATAGTTTCATTTTCAGGAACTTGGAGAGTATATGTTGTACCTTGATGGTTAATTTCTACGGTGTAAGTTTTAGACATATATAACAGCAGTATTTGGCAACGGACAAATATCTTATTGTACCTGATAATATATAGCAATTTTGCCTGATTTGCGAAAATTTATCTTTTTTAATGTTGCTCAATTCTTATAGGATACCGCGCCATTAACTAATTGATTTATATCCGTATATGTGTGTAATATCTTATAATTAATTTAGTAGCTCTTGTATCAAAATAGGTTAATTGTCTGAATCAGGATATCCGGGATTAAAGGATTTACAGGATAAAATGTAGAATGGTT
>JBAXRM010000036.1:0-30992 GCA_037131225.1 Nostocales cyanobacterium ELA583
GGCAAAAAAGTAAAACTAGATAGTTACATCAAGACGAATAAGACAAGCCGCATACCCTACACTGGTTGGGCGTGTTTCCTGAAGTCCCGAATAGTAGCAAAGACTTTGAGGAGTTTTCTGACTAATGATTTACGTTGTGGACGAATCCGAGGTTGAGTACCAATAATTAGGCGATCGCCTACTCTTAATTGTTGTTCTGATAACACCGCTGAAACTACATTCATTTTCCCTTGTATTGGTACATAATAAATCAGCATCCGCGTGGGATCTTCCCACAAATCGCTAATTTTTCTGCCTTTCCAGGGATGATTTTCGTGAATATATTCTTCCTGAAGTGGCCAAATTTGTTCAAGTAATTTAATTTGGCCAATAGCTTTATTTCCTAAAGCGGCAAAGGTGAATACTGGGGCGGCTAAACCCACAACACTCATACTTAAATGGTTTGACAAAGTTTGATCAAGACGTTCACCTAAATTCGTATTATAAAACCGATTAATAATCCGAATTTGGGGATTAAGAACCCGTGCTTGCATCATAATTGATAAATTTACCGCATCATCAGAAGTCGCAATTACCAAAGTATGTGCTTCTGTAATTCCCGCCGCTTGCAAAGTAGAAGCTGCCTGTAACTCACCAACAATTACACTAGCATCAGTTTCACCAGAAACGGGTTTGCGATGAATACCTACTACTAAAGCCCCCTGTTGTCTGAGTAAGCGAAAAATTTTATATCCAGTACGTCCTAGTCCACAAACAATAATTCGAGGTTTCATAAAACCGCAACATAATATATATATATAAGGTTACATATCAGTTATCAAGAAAGAATTCACCAACTCATCAAGTTAGAATTAAATTATGAATCTCTATTTTTACTTAATTTGCCAAATCATAACTGTAACTGAACACACGATATTTACCTTTAGAGAATTAAAAATTAAAACTTAAAAAATTATTAAAAGACTCCTACTGTATAAAATGCTGTAAAGTAATCTTCGTAACAACTTATCAGGATTAATATGGCACTTTACTTAGATTCAGCTATTCCCGCAGAAGCCGAAATCGTTAAACAATGGGGTTGGGTAAAAGGTATCACCACCAACCCCACATTATTAGCGCAAGCTAACACCCTACCAGAAACCACCCTCAAAACATTAGTTTCCTTAACATCTGGTTCGGTATACTACCAACTCCTCGCCTCAGAAAAAGAGAAAATGATCGCCGAAGGTAGAAAAGCTTTTCAAATAATTGGTTCTCAAACCATCTTGAAAATACCCGCCACACCGCTAGGATTTGAAGTAGTAGCCACACTTTCCGCAGAAATCACCTGTTCCGTTACGGGCATTTATAGCCCCACACAAGCCGCAATTGCCAAGGAAGCGGGGGCAAAAATTGCGATAGCCTATGTGAATCGTGCTGAACGCTTGTTAGGTAATGGTATTGCTTTGGTACGAGATATGGCCACCATTCTCAAAGGTAGTGATGTGGAAATTTTAGCAGCTAGTATCAAGTCACCAGCAGAAGCAGCCGCATCTCTCCAAGCCGGTGCGAATCATCTCACCTTACCTTTAGCAATGTTGACAGCCATAGCCACCCATGAATTTTCTGATCAAACCGTGATTGATTTTGCAACTGGAGGCATGGGTTTAACAATTTAAATTAATAGCCTCAATCCCATATAAAGAACACCATTAGTCAATGAATGAAGGGTTTCACCCCTCATCCTTAAAACCTTGATTTTGCATAATCAAAGTGTTATAAAATCGTTTTTATAGTCATATATTAAATGCCTTAAAAACCTGTGAAACCAAGTTATATTAGGGATGATGGGTGTGACCCCCTATTAATTATTCCCGGAAAATATAGATTAAAAACTGTCAGGCATGAACAAATAAAAAAGTTTAAAAATAAATGCCAAATTGGCAACCACCATGAAACGAACCAGGATAAATTATATAAAGACAAGGGAAAACAAGAGAGTGGTTAAGAGGCTGAATCAATTAACTTCATACTCTTGTAGAGGTTGTCTCAGAATTAAATAGAATTAGTATTTGCTGCATAGGAATACCTGCTAAGTATAGACGTTATCGTTAACCTGCAAATTACCCCCCTAATTAGCGGTTCTCGTCTGTATAAATAACATTCCTAATCGCTTCAGCAGCAAATGGTAGAGTGGGAGAGAAAGGCGCTTGGTAATGCCTCCTCCCACTCTCTTTTTTTTTGGGTACTTTTTTGACCAAGGTTGGGACGGTCTACTACCACTTCCTCTAACATACCTCTAAGATACAAGGTTGGGTTAAGCGAAAGCGCAACCCAAACCCAACCAAATTTTGATAATATTGGGTTTTCTTGTATCAACCCAACCCACATAGAGATTAAGGTTTTGATATCAATGAATTCTCTTTTAAAAAGATAATGTAATCAACCATTTGTTTTTTGATATCAAATAGTGTAGTTTCATAATAAGTTAAGCGCAGAGATTTACCAGAGTTGAGAACTATCACAATCCAGTAAAATTGATTATCTATTTGGATATTTTTCCCAAATCTATTTTTTAAGTTAAAGGCAGAATTACGAGATTTAATCAGTGCAGTTTCAATGTCATCCAGAGGTAATTCAATTACTCCATGAGAAAATAAATTCCGCTGTCGTAAGGTAACCCGACGACGTGAGGAATTAAAACTACAGGTTAATACTTCATGACAATTATCAATATCTAAAACTAAAAGACTAATAAATACACCGATAAATAAACAAAAACAAGCTGATGGCCAGTTAGCAGAAAAACTGAAAAGGATGGCTATAATAGGCGCAACTGAATGATACAGCATATTTTGCCGCGAATATTCTTCTAATCTGCATATTTTTCTGATTTTTGGCAGCATATTTGTCCTAACTACAGCAATCCCTCTTCCATGTTTTATACATTATCAGAGAAGAGGGATCGTCAGTAGAGGATTCAAAATGTACTTGAATTAACTTTTATTAAGCGGCAACTTTCTCCTCAAGGGGTTTAAAAGTCTTCTTAGTTGCACCGCAAATTGGACAATTCCAATCGTCAGGAATATCTGCAAAAGCTGTACCTGGGGCAATTCCTGAATCAGGATCACCTGTAACAGGATCATAAATCATGCTGCATTGTCTACAAATCCATTTTTGAGTTTGAGGATCTTCACTGACAACTCTAGTCACAGATTCTCCACCATTTAATACTTCCAACGCTTCAGTGTAGCGATCTGCGTGATAATTTTCAATGAATTTTAGCAATCCGAAACGATGGGCTGCGGCACGAAATGTGTTAGCGTGATCACTAGATTCTTGAGCTTGTTGGAGAAATTCTGCTGCTGCGGGATCATCTCGATCATGTTCAGCAGCAGCAGCGAATTCAGGATACATTGTCGTGTATTCATAGGTTTCACCTGCTATCGCTAAAGATAAACAACGAGAGATGATTTCCCGTTTTTGTTCATCAGTTAAAGCTGCTGCATCTTTAACAACAAGTTCTGGATGTAGTAACTCAAAATGTGCAAAAGCGTGTTCGGTTTCTTGATCTGCTGTTTCTTTAAAAAGTTTTGCTAAATCGGCAAAACCTAGTTTACGTGCGACCGCTGCAAAAAATAGGTATTTACGATTAGCCATTGATTCCCCACCAAAGGCTGATTCTAAACTTTGTAATGTAGTAAAATTGGATAAATCCATAATTTGTGAATCTCGCTCAGAGGTTATTGCCTAATATTAAAACACATTCTTTAAGATTTGGTTAAAAATGATTATCAACGAATTATCAAAATGCGCCGAGATTATTGCCAAACAACGGCAGTTTTTTCAAACTGGTAAAACTAAAAATGTTACCTTTCGGATTGCTCAACTCAAAATACTTAAACAATTAGTAATTGAGAATAAGGAAGTAATTATCCAGGCATTAAAAGCAGATTTACATAAACCAGAATTTGAGACTTACGCTACAGAAATCGGTGTTAATAAAGAAATTGATTATGCCTTCAAACATATCAATAATTGGACAAAACCAAAAAAAGCCGCCGTTCCCTTAGACTTGTTTCCCTATTCGGCAAAGATATATCCAGAACCGTTAGGAGTAGTCTTAATTATTGGTCCTTGGAATTATCCCTTTCAGTTAATTATCTCACCTTTAGTTGGGGCGATCACTTCGGGAAATTGTACCATCATTAAACCTTCAGAACTTGCAGCTAATACTTCCAATTTAATCACAGAGCTTATTCATAAATACTTTTCTCCAGAATATATTACAGTCGTCCCTGGAGCAGTAGAAACTAGTCAACAGCTATTAGCAGAAAAATTTGATCACATCTTTTTTACTGGTGGTACAGCCATTGGTAAAATCGTCATGGAAGCTGCTGCTAAACATCTCACTCCAGTTACTTTGGAATTAGGGGGAAAAAGTCCTTGTATCATTGATACAGAAATTAATTTAGAACATACTGCCAAACGCATTACTTGGGGAAAATTTATTAATGCTGGACAAACTTGTATAGCTCCTGATTATCTCTTGGTAGATCAAAAAATCAAACCAGATTTAGTAAATGCTTTACAAAAATGTTTAAAAGAATTTTATGGTGAAAATCCAGCGACAAGTGGAGATTATGCCAGAATTATTCATCAAAAACATTTTGACAGATTAGCTAATTTTCTCAAATGTGGTGAAGTTATTACTGGTGGAGAAACTAACTCGGAAGAACTTTATATTGCTCCTACTCTTCTGGAAAATGTTTCTTTAGAAGATGCAGTAATGCAAGAGGAGATTTTTGGGCCAATTTTACCAATCATTGAATATACAGATATCAATGAAGCTATTACCTTAATTAACTCTAGACCAAAACCGCTGGCTTTATATTTATTTTCCCAAAACAAAAACTTGCAAAACCGCATTTTGCAAGAAACATCATCTGGGGGAGTATGTATTAATGACACAGTAATGCAGGTTGCTGTTTCTTCCTTACCATTTGGAGGTGTAGGTAATAGTGGGATGGGTAGCTATCACGGTAAAGCTAGTTTTGATACCTTTTCTCATTACAAAAGTGTCTTACAAAACTCATTTCGTTTGGATATAAATTGGCGATACGCACCGTATCAGAATAAATTATCACTTTTGAAAAAAATTATCGGTATTTAATAACAGGAGTTAGGAGTTAGGATGAATTGTGTACGACACTTTGACAGTGTCAGTACATCGTTGATAGATGAATAAGCGAGTTTAATACCCCTCACTAAATCTACGATTTGGTGGTCTTCAATCAGTGCTGGGTCAGAATCCCCAACTGATTGATTCTGACTCCTGACTCCTTCTTCAAGATTCTTCGGTTTCTTCTTCCTCAGTCGTCGGATAGACGAAGTTAGAACGGCCACTTAAAATGGATTTACCCAGGGAGATAGCTTTTTGCGCTTCAACAACAGCCTTGTGTCTCCATGTAGCGCGGCGTTTATCTCGTTTGGATTTTGATGTTTTCTTCTTAGGAACAGCCATGACAGCGGTATATCGTAATTCTTGACAACTTTCCCATTCTAAGCGATCAATTGACATTATGGAACTATCAAAAGAACTGTTATCCAAAATTGTCGCTGATTAGGGGCTTGAGTTGTAGCTGCTGCTGGATTGGTGGTCAACTATTGATCAAATAACAGTAAAAAGCGAGCTGTTTTAAAATAAGTTGCCCACTTTTGGGGATCTGGGCGTTGTTGCCATTGAGGACGACTGACTTCTAATGATAAAATTGGTGCGATCGCTCCCTGATTTTGTGCTGAAATAATAACAGATACTTCTGTTACTAAAATATCTTGGTCAAAACTCCTTTGAGTTGATGCCCTAGCTGTTGCTTCTGCCCTTCTCAGAACTGTTTCATAGTTTTCCTCTGGTAAACGGTCTATCAGCAAATCTACTCTAGCAGTGTAAGCTTGTCCGATTTGCGGAGCGATCGCTTCCGTTGTTAACCATAAAGGAACTGCTAGTAATAGCCAAATTCCACTCTGAAAAATCCAGATTTTTTTGCTAATTTGCCCAACAAATGCTAAGGGGATCACTGAAAATGCTTGTTTTGTATAAATCCTGAACATAAACTTGTAGCTCCTGAATAATCGAGCATGGAAATCGAGAGCAAGTATTTTACGATTATGTATGTTGTATAAACTACAACTAACTTAAATAATAAGTGAAAATTAACTAAACTATACAGCACGAAATGGGGAACAGGAAAGAAATTTTCTTCTTTCTGATGGTGCAGCGTGGCATAAGCCATACTTCTTCATAATACCGAGAAATACTGTAAAATATAAGTTAGCTTTGTGGTTAACGCCCCATGCTAACAGCAATTTCAGGCAAACAACAAACAACCGACAAAGAGCGGGATGGTAAATTACTGGGCGATCGCCATCGGCATTAATCAATATCAATTATTTCAACCTCTCAGTTGCGCTCAAGCCGATGCCGAGGCAATTAGAGATTTTCTAGGGTCACAAGCAGGGTTTTTACCCGAAAAATGCCTGTTAATGACAAACACTTCACCCCCCATAGGAGAACGATCTACCTATCCAACAAAAGAAAATATTCTCTCGTTGCTAGAAGAATTAGCAGCCTCATTTTGGCAGCCAGAAGACTGTTTATGGTTGTTCTTTAGTGGCTATGGGGTTAACTACAAAGAACAAGATTATTTAATGCCAGTCGCAGGAAATCCTGATCAAGTTCCCGAAACTGGTATAGAAGTGCGATCGCTCATGCAGAGTCTCCACGTTACCGGACTCAACATCCTCCTCATCTTTGATATTAACCGCGCTTTTGGGACTCAAGCAGATGCACCAGTAGGCCAAGAAATCATTGAATTAGCTCAAGAACTGCAAATGGGGGCAATTATTTCTTGTCAACCCGAAGAATTTGCCCATGAAAGCACAGAATTAGGCCACGGTTTCTTCACCGCAGCATTATTAGAAGCTTTGGGTTCGGGAAAAGGCTACAACTTCTCTGATTTAGCTGCGTATCTGAGTTATCTTACCCCTAAACTTTGTCAACACCATTGGCGACCAGCCCAAAATCCAATAACTGTCATTCCCTCACAACAGCGAGCTATTCTACCGACGTTGACACTAGATGAACACTCAGTAGCACTCATTTTCCCAGCCGAAAGTTTTGCTGTCACCCGCACCTTACCCCCCCAAAAGAATAGTGACTTTGGCAATATAGACAAAGCTTGGTGGACAGAAAATGCCTCAGTCAAGACTACTTTAAGCCCAATCACAACCGAGAAAAATTTAGTATCCTCACCAGTCTCAAGGTCACTTGTTCCCATCAATCATACCTTAGCAACTTCCCCGGAATCTCAGCCAGGGGGCAGATTTATTCCCGCTCTCAACACAGCCAACACCTATTCCGTAGACCAGCCTGAGCCACCAATTTGGAAACAATTTATCATTTGGGGTGGCGGTACTATGGTGATAGTAGGTTTAACAGCCACATTTTTACTCCGCAATCACGAGAGTTTCCGGTTTAAAAATTTCTCAAAAACAGTATCTATTAATAGAACTAGCAAAATCCCATTTCCCCAAATATTTCCCACTCCTCAAAATCCTAGTATCGCTCAAATTAGTTTAAATCAAGAGTCTGACAAACGGAATCAAGCGATCGCAGAGCTAGAAAAAATGTTTCTTGTCCCCACTCAACCCACTCATTTAAGTATTGCGATCGCTAAAACTCAGAGAATTCCACCTAACGCACCACTATACGCCAAATCTCAGGAAAATATTCAGGTTTGGTGTCAAATGATCTTAGAGTTAGCACAAGCACAGGCTAAACAAAAAAAATATGACAAAGCTATAGCATCTGCTCAGTTAATTACCAAAAAAGAGCCACTTTATTCCCAGGCACAAACAGCCATTCAAAAATGGCAACTAGAAGCCAAGCAATATGTAAGTAATAAGACTCTCTTAGATGCAGCCACAGCTTTGATAATTCCTGAACAAGCATCTGCCTATAATCGCGCTATCGAAGTTGCTAAAAAAATTCCCAAAGGACAACCTGGGTTTGAAATTGCCCAAACATCAATTAATCAATGGAGCGAAAACATTTTAAATTTAGCTAAAACCCGTGCTAATCAAGGAGATTTTCAGGCTGCTATCACCACCGCTAAATTAGTGCCAGAAGTAACAATTGCTTATGAAGATGCCCAGGATGCTATCCAAAAATGGGAATTGCCAAAGGATTAGGAACGCAAATTTAATAACCTGCAATTCTGAGTTAACGTGGAATGGTGCGTTACGCTGTCGCTCTAAGCGAAGCCATGCCCGCAAGGGCTTTACACACCCCACTTTTGCACATTATTTAATTCACATTCCTTAGTCAGTTGTCAGTGATTAGTTGTAAAACAATTACCAATTAACAATACTGAGAAATATCTTCTCCACAGGTATCAGCTAGATAGCACATTGCTCTAAATCGCAAACCTACCACCTCTTCGTATACAGGATTAAGTTTACACATTGGCGGAATGTGAAACAGTGTTTTACCAAATACCTTGATATCACGCTCGAATGGACACTGGGACGGAATGTATTTACATAGACGATGAGCTAATTGGCGATCGCTTATTTGGATATTATCTAGCCAATTTCGCACAGGACGCAAAAAGTCCCAAACAGGCTGGGCTGCTAGATGTTGCAACGGAGTGACATTAGCTTCATTAGCGTCTACTTGATGTAAACAAATCCAACTTGCTAAAAAAATATTTTTCTTGATATTTTTAGATACTTTCACGGTAATTCCTCTATTTATTATGAGGGTATTCACCTTATAGATGAATATATAATATGACAAGAATCTGAATGAGAAAACAGTATGATTACGTGAATTATGTAAAAGTTGTAATTAACTCCTTCCTATAATTGAATCTATATGTTAATACGTCACTCAGATCCCAACTTCCCAAAAAACAATAATGTAAGACGGTTAAAATTGTAGTGGAGACATCTGCCTTTAGGCGCGATTTCTCTTGACTGCAATAAAACTTATTATAGCAATAATAATTATCAATAATTAAGATTAAGGCAAATATTCGCAAATAGCTAAATATAGTCCGTGATTTTTACTAAATTTGCCATTTATAGTGCCTTATCTTTAACCTAAATAGGTCAACAGAAAAAATTAAAGGTATGTGAAGAAAAGCAAGCTTAAACTCTTTTCCCCTGCCTCCTACCCTGCCTTATCCCCCCAACGACAATTTTTAACTCTCACCTACTTACTTTCGGCTGTGGCATCATTTCGACTTGCTTTTTCAATGACACCATAGCCTCAATTCTCACACCCCCTCCTTAAGTCTAACTCTATCTTGAGGCTTAAATCCATTATTTGCATATTAGCACTACTAACATTATTTATACAGGGCTTGCTGAAAAAATGTAAAAGCGTTGTCAGATAATGTCTTCTGAACTCCCAAACAAAAACGCGAAGAAGCTAAAAAACAACTTTGCGTTTTTGCTCCTTAGCGTCTTTGCGCGAAATAAATCTTTAAGAAGCTACAGCAGTAGAACGAGTGCGTCGTCTTCTACCATCAGAAACCTTCACAGCAGGTTCTTCAGGGATTTGCATTAATAACGTCAAAGAAGGTTGACATTGCAACTCTCTCCGCATAGAACGAGCTAGTTCCCGCTCTAAAGTTTCCTGTAACCCACCCCAATCTGTATCTGCGGGCTGTCCTTCCAGGGGAGAAAATTCAGACCAACGGACGCTAAGAATTTCTTCAATGCGTTGTTGTACCCATTTTTGCAAGAGCGATCGCTCGATACTTGTCACCACACCCTGCATATGAAGTTCTGGTCTAGCCATTAACTTACCACTCCAATCAATAGCAGCAGCAATAGTTACAGTCCCTTCAGAAGCCATGCGTTGGCGTTCTTCTAATACCTTAGAACTAACCATGCCAGAACTAGAAGTATCCACCAATTCAATGCCAGATGCCACTTTTCCAGCCACGCGGATAGAAGTTTCTGTCAACTCTATGACATCCCCATTTTGGATAATTATCATATTTTCCACAGGGATGCCCATACTTTGAGCAGTTTCCGAATGCTTCACCAACATCCGATGTTCACCGTGGAATGGCACAAAGAACTTGGGACGAGTTAAAGCAATCATCAGCTTTTGATCTTCCTGACAGCCGTGTCCAGAAACGTGAATACCTTTATCACGTCCATAGACCACTTTTGCCCCTTGAATCATCAATTTATCAATGGTATTCACCACTGCAATTGTGTTACCGGGAATGGGGTTAGCGGAGAACAGAACCGTATCTCCTTGCCGAATTTTGATATGGGGGTGTTCTTTATTAGCAATTCTCGTCATTGCTGCCATTGTTTCCCCCTGAGAGCCAGTGGTTAAAATTAGCACTCTCTCATCTGGCATTCCCCGAACAGTATGCAACGGTTGGAACAGGCTATCTTCACACTTGATATAACCTAAATTTCGAGCATGGGCGATTAAATTCAACATGGAACGCCCTACAACTGTCACAACACGATTATGCTTTTTCGCTAGTTCCAAAATCATGTTAATGCGATGGACGCTAGAAGAAAAGGTTGTGACGAATAAGCGTCCAGTAGCGTGGGAAAATTCTCGATCAAGGTTAGGAAAAACAGCCCGTTCAGAAGGTGTAAATCCTGGTAATTCTGCGTTAGTGGAATCACTCAATAAGCAAAGTACGCCTTTTTCACCATGTTCCGCCAAGCGTTGCAAGTCAAACTTTTCACCATCTACAGGAGTGTGATCAATTTTAAAATCTCCAGTGTGGATAACTACACCGATTGGTGTATGAATAGCGACAGTGAAGCTGTCAGCAATAGAGTGGGTATTACGGATATATTCAGCAAAGAAATGTTTACCAATTCTCACCATATCACGGGGTTGGACTTTTCTAAGTTCTGTGCGATCGCGTACCCCTGCTTCTTCCAGTTTACCCTCTAGCATGGCCATTGCTAGTCTTGGTCCATGAATCACCGGAATATCAAATTGCTTCAAGTGAAAAGCAATCCCACCAATATGATCTTCATGACCATGAGTGACGATCATGCCTTTGATTTTATGCTTATTTTCCCGCAGATAAGTTGTATCAGGTAGTACAATATTTACGCCGTGCATTGCTTCTGTAGGAAAGGCTAATCCTGCATCTAACAGGATAATTTCGTCCTCATACTCGAAAACGCAAGTATTTTTACCTATCTCATGCAAACCGCCCAAAGGAATAATTTTGAGAGCGGAATTAGTTTCGTTTTTAACCATTTTATCCTGGAGATTGTTGTTAGTTGTGAATCGATTGATAGTTAGGTTTCTTGTATGAAAGAAAACACCAAATTTCTGTTTAAATTCAGCTTCTATAAAGTCCTATTTGATCTCGATTACGTCAAATTGAATGATTTTTATATTGTTCAGTTGTAGCACAAGTGTTAAGACAATAATCTAAGAACAATTTGTACACATTATTTATAAATCACTCACCTATTGTTGCTTAGATTAAATTCAGCTTTTGCATAACCGACTCTAATTTTTTAGATACATCTGTATCAGCTTCACATAAGGGTAGACGAGGTGAACCTACTTCCCAACCTTGCAGTTTTAGCGCTTCTTTGACAGGAATGGGATTTGTAGTTAAAAATAAAGCTTTAAACAATGGGAACAGTTGCAGATGAATCTCGGTAGCAATTTGAGGTTTCCCCATTTTCCAGGCTTGAATCATTGATTGGATTCGATTACCCACTAAATGAGAAGCTACACTGACTATACCTTGAGAGCCTATCGCTAACATGGGTAGGGTTAAAGAATCATCTCCAGCGTAAATCTGAAATTCTTTGGGTGTCAAGCGCCGGATTTCACTCACCTGATCTAAATTACCACTGGCTTCTTTAATAGCGACAATATTATCAATTTCTGCCAACTTCACCACTGTTTCTGAACTGAGGTTTTGACCTGTCCGTCCAGGAACATTATACAACATCATGGGCAGGTCGGGACAGGATTGTGCTATTGCCTGAAAATGTTTATACAATCCAGCTTGTGGTGGTTTGTTGTAATAAGGAACTACTTGTAAAGAACCATGTACTCCTATTTTAGCCGCTTTTTGGGTAGCTGCGATCGCTTCTTTGGTGTCATTAGAACCACATCCAGCAATTACTTTAGCTTTACCTGATACAGTTTGCAATACCTCAACAAATAATTGGTATTCTTCGTCCCATGTTAGGGTTGGGGATTCCCCTGTTGTTCCACACACTACTAATGTATCTGTACCGTTGTTAACTAGATAATCTGCTAGTTTGGCAACTACATCATAATTAATGCTACCGTCTGTTTTAAACGGCGTAATCATAGCGGTTACAATTGTTCCAAAATCTCCCACACTCTTTTCTCTCCTAATTTGTTAGTTGTCAGCTTTTAGTGGTCAGTTGTTGTTAACCTATGACTAATTACTAAATTTAAACTCATACTGTAGTAGCTTTTAGTAGATTTTTTCTACTAATAATTCGGCAATTTGCACGGCATTTAAGGCTGCACCTTTACGGATTTGGTCGCCGCATAGCCACAATTCTAAACCGCAAGCATGAGAAATATCTTGGCGAATTCTTCCCACTAAAACTTCATCTTTACCGCTAGCATCTATTGGCATGGGAAAATAATTTGCTTGCCAATCTTCTACTAATTTTACACCAGGTGATTTTCTGATAATTTCTCTAGCTTCGTCTGCATCAAAAGGCGTTTCAAACTCTAGATTAATCGCCTCAGAATGGGCGCGGAGTACGGGAACCCGTACACAAGTTGCGGTAATTCTGATTTCTTGACTACCAAAGATTTTGCGAGTTTCGTTAACCATTTTCATTTCTTCCTCACAATATCCCCAAGCTGTTAAGGGGGAATTATGGGTAAATAAATTAAATGCCAAGGGATAAGGTAAGACTTCTGCTATTGGTTGCTTTCCTTGTAGTATAGCCTCACTTTGGATTTTTACTTCCTCCATCGCTTTTGCACCGGCACCACTGGCGGATTGATAGGTAGCAGCTACTATCCTTTTCACTGGTTTAACTTGATGTAATGGCCACACTGCCAAAGACATGAGAATCGTTGTACAGTTGGGATTGGCAATAATTCCTTTGTGAGTAAATGCGGCTTGGGGATTTACTTCTGGAACTATTAAAGGGACATCCGGGTTCATGCGAAAAGCGCTGGAATTATCAATTACCACTGCTCCTTTTTGGACAGCGATACCCGCCCAAGTTTTGGAGATGCTACCCCCCGCACTAGCTAAAACTATATCTATATTTTCCCAACTGCGATCGCTCACCGCTTCAACTGGAATATCCTCTCCTTTGAATCTTAGTGTTTTTCCTGCACTGCGCTCTGATGCCAATAATTTTAAATTCGCTAGGGGAAAATTTCGACTTTCTAATAATTCCAGCAACTCAGTACCTACAGCACCAGTTGCCCCCAAAATAGCTACACGATAGGACTTAGACAAACTCACTCCTCCTTTAAGAGGTAATTAGCACTTTTTCTTGTTAGGACAACTTAAAAAATCAAATGTTTCTGTTGTTCCTCTCAACAGCAGATCTTAAATAGTAAAATTTGCATATTTTTATGATTATATCTCAATTTTTGATAACTATTGAGGAATTTAAGATTTTGTTGTTTATATTGCAGTTAAAATTAAATGATATTGTAGTTTACAGCAAATTAAATTATAGCAATCAAACTATCATACTACGTTAGAGTATAATAACCCATTATACAGCAAACTGCAAAAAAGAAAACGAAGCGCGATTAACATTTAGGTATTTTCAAGAAGTCCTGGCTGTAAAGTTATGTTACCAGAACTGGGGCTGCTATGTAGAAATAATATCATAAAGTGTTCAGTCCCTTACTTTTTGCAGTATAGTGGATCTCTGCTAAAGGACATTCATACGCATTTTTGTCTGAATGATGCCTGTGCAAAAGATGATCGCGTCTTGAAGATAACGCGTAAACTGAGGTGGGGATAACCGATCCTATCACCCCGTAAAAGTAAATGTCTAGACTTGTCTAGTATTTATATGGCAGATTAAAATACCAGAAAAATAGAAACAAAGCATGAAAGTTACCCAGGAAAAACTTCCCGCCAGTCAAGTTGGTTTGGAAATAGAAATCGCACCGGAAATTACCAAACAAAAATACGAGCAAGTCATTAGAAAATTAACTAATACCGTAAATATTCCTGGGTTTCGCAAAGGCAAAGTCCCCCGGCAAATGTTAATTCAAAGTCTCGGCACTACTCGCGTCAAAGCCACCGCTCTGGAAGAAATAATTCAAGAAGGCATGGACCAAGCAATTAAACAGGAAGCAATTACCGCCATTGGTCAGCCTCAACTGCGTTCTTCTTTTGATGATTTAATTATCAATTATGAACCCGGACAACCCCTAACTTTTGCAGTGGCTGTAGATGTAGTCCCAGAAGTCAAGTTGAATCAATATACTGGTTTAACAGCCAAAGCGGAGGAAATTAAATATGATCCTACCCAAGTGGATACTGTAATTGAAGCACAGAGAGAAAAGTTAGCAACTTTAGTTCCCGTGGAAGGACGTGCTGCTCAAATCGGTGATATGGCAGTGATTGATTTTACGGGTGTAATCGCCAAAACTGAAGATGACGATCCTGACACCGAACCAACACCAATTCCCGGTGGAGAAGGAACTGATTTTCAAGTAGAGTTGCAAGAAGATAAGTTTATTCCCGGTTTTGTCTTAGGTATAGTGGGCATGAACCCTGGCGAAACTAAAGAAGTATCGGCTCAGTTCCCAGATCCTTACGGTAACGAAGAATTATCTGGTAAGCTTGCTCTGTTTACCATTACACTCAAAGAAATTAAAGCCAAAGAACTACCGGAATTAGATGACGATTTTGCTCAAGAAGTCAGTGAATTTGAGACATTAGAGCAATTGCGGGCATTCTTGGAAGAACGGTATCAAAAAGAAGCCGCAGATAAAACTAAAGAGAATCAGCAAGAAGCTTTAGTCAAAGAACTGCTTAATTATGTCGAAATAGACTTACCGACAACATTCATTGATCAAGAAATTGATGCCATGCTGTCACAAACGGCAATGAAGTTGTCTGAGCAGGGAATAGATGTTAAAAAGCTATTTACCCAAGAAGTTATTCCTCAATTACGGGATAGATCCAAACCTGAAGCTATAGAGCGTCTCAAACGTTCTCTATCCTTACAAGAAATTGGCAAACGCGAATCTATTGAAGTGGCATCCGAAGCAGTGCAAGTTAGAGTTGCGGAATTACTGGCAGAGTACGGTGATCAAGACTTTGATAAAAATAGACTGCGTGAAGTTGTCAAAGAAGAACTTTTAACCCAAAAGATTTTTGATTGGTTACTAGAACGTTCATCTGTGGAATTAGTGCCAGAAGGTTCTTTAACTCCTACAGAAGAACCTGATTCAGAGGTAGAAAGTATTGAAGTAGTTCAAGAAGAAACCAGTAGTCCTGAGTAATGGAATTGGGAATTGGGAATTGGGAATTGGGAATTGTCTTATTCTTTTCTCCTGACTCCTGACTCCTGACTTCTGAATTCCAGCAATTCTGCCATAATGGTTAACAGTTCACAATTTGATTCCATTTATTGTTAAATATTCTAGTATGCTTGTATCGCAGTCGGGAAATTACCCCATCAATAGCTTGAGTCCCATCGGTACTAGAGGCAATTTAAATACCTCTAGTAACATTGTCCCGATGGTAGTAGAACAATCGGGGATGGGAGAAAGGGCATTTGATATCTACTCCCGCTTACTGCGCGAGCGGATTATTTTTTTAGGAACGCCCATAGATGATGTTGTAGCTAATTCTATTGTTGCCCAATTACTTTTCCTCGATTCTGAAGATGCGGAAAAGGATATTCAATTGTACATTAATTCTCCTGGTGGCTCTGTCTACGCAGGTATGGCAATCTATGATACAATTCAACAAATACGTCCTGATGTTGTAACTATCTGTTTTGGACTAGCCGCGAGCATGGGGGCTTTTTTATTAACGTCGGGAACGGCTGGAAAGCGGATGTCTTTACCTGACTCCCGGATTATGATTCACCAACCCCTGGGTGGCGCTCAAGGACAGGCCATTGACATTGAAATTCAAGCGCGAGAAATTCTTTATATTAAGGGTGAATTAAATCAATTAATGGCCACCCATACTGGTCAACCCTTGGAAAGAATTGAAGCTGATACAGAGCGCGACTTTTTCATGTCAGCAGAAGAGGCGAAGAATTATGGTTTGATCGATCAGGTCATTTCTAGACAAAATCTTCCCACAGCAGGGTAAAACGTCGTCATTCTGAAATAAGAGGCTGATATGTCTAAGTACGACTCCCATTTAAAATGTTCATTTTGTGGCAAGTCTCAAGAGCAGGTACGTAAATTAATCGCAGGGCCGGGAGTCTACATCTGCGATGAATGCGTTGACTTGTGTAATGAAATCCTCGATGAGGAATTGCTGGATACCAATACAGCCGCAGCATCACCACCGGCACAAAAGTCAGAACCTTCTGAAAAACGGCGGACCAATTCGTCTAATCTCTCGTTTAATCAAATCCCTAAACCGAGAGAGATTAAAAATTATTTAGACGAACATGTTATCGGCCAAGATGAAGCCAAGAAGGTGCTATCAGTCGCTGTTTACAATCACTACAAACGACTAGCTTTTCTTCAGTCTAAGGGTGATGGGAAAGCTGGGACAGATGATCCTATTGAATTACAAAAGTCCAATATTTTGCTGATTGGACCGACTGGTTGCGGTAAAACGCTATTAGCACAAACTTTAGCAAAAATTCTGGATGTCCCCTTTGCTGTGGCTGATGCTACAACCCTAACGGAAGCGGGGTATGTGGGGGAAGATGTGGAAAATATCTTGTTGCGACTTTTGCAAGTGGCGGATTTGGATGTGGAAGAGGCTCAACGGGGCATTATCTATATTGATGAAATTGATAAAATTGCCCGCAAGAGTGAAAATCCCTCCATTACTAGAGATGTTTCCGGGGAAGGGGTACAACAAGCTTTGCTAAAAATGCTGGAGGGGACTGTTGCTAATGTGCCACCCCAAGGCGGACGTAAGCACCCATATCAAGATTGTATCCAAATTGATACGAGCAATATTTTGTTTGTCTGTGGTGGTGCTTTCGTCGGTTTGGAAAAGGTTGTAGATCAGAGAGTTGGCAAAAAGTCAATTGGTTTTGTGCAGCCAGGAGATGTTCAAACTAAGGAAAAACGGGCTGCTGATACATTACGTCATCTACAACCGGATGATTTGGTGAAATTTGGCATGATTCCTGAGTTTATTGGGCGGATTCCGATGGTGGCTGTGGTAGATCCTCTGGATGAGGAAGCACTGATGGCAATTCTGACTGAACCACGGAGTGCTTTGGTGAAGCAGTACCAAAAACTACTCAATATGGATAATGTCCAGTTAGATTTTAAACCAGATGCGTTGCGAGCGATCGCTCAAGAAGCCTATCGGCGTAAAACTGGGGCGCGGGCTTTACGCGGTATTGTGGAAGAATTAATGCTGGATGTAATGTATGAGTTACCCTCCCGTAAGGATGTGACTCGCTGTACAATCACTAAGGAAATGGTAGAAAAACGTTCTACTGCTGAACTGATAGTACATCCTTCTTCTTTACCTAAACCAGAGTCGGCTTAAGAGTCATTGGTCATTAGTCATTAGTCATTAATTATGGAAATTTTGGCTTTTGGCTTTTGGCTTTTGAATTTTAAATTTTAAATTTTAAATTTTGAATTGTCGCAAATGGCTTACATAAATGTTCGGGGTGTTGATCATTATTACGAGTGGATAAAAAAACCATCAGATGTTATTAAACCGGTGATGGTTTTTTTGCACGGTTGGGCTGGTTCGGCTAGATATTGGCAAAGTACGGCTGAGGCTTTATTAGATAATTTTGATTGTTTATTATATGATTTACGGGGTTTTGGACGTTCTCAATGTCAGCCTCATTTAAGTTATGAATTAACAGAATATGCGGAAGATTTAGCGGTTTTATTAAATGAGTTAAATCTTGATCGTGTTTATATTAATGCCCATTCTATGGGTGCTTCTATTGCTACTTTGTTTTTTAATCTTTATCCCCAAAAAGTGGAAAAGGGAATTTTAACTTGTGGGGGGATTTTTGAATATGATGAAAAGGCTTTTTCTGCTTTTCATAAATTTGGTGGTTATGTAGTTAAATTCCGTCCGCAGTGGTTAAGTAAAATTCCTTTGGCTGATAGAATGTTTATGGCGAGATTTCTCCATAGTCCTATTCCTAAAGCTGAACGTCAGGCTTTTTTGGAAGATTTCATTAGTGCTGATTATGAAGCTGCTTTAGGGACTATTTATACTTCTGTGAGCAAGGAACAAGCGGAAACAATGCCGGGGGAATTTACGAAGTTAACTATACCAACTTTGCTAATTGCTGGGGAATATGACATTATCATTCCGGCTGAATTTGGGGAAAAAGCAGCGGCTTTAAGTGATAAGGTGGAATTAAATATTATTCCCAATACGGGGCATTTTCCCATGTTGGAAGATTCAGAAACTTATTTGGCACGAGTCAAAGAGTTTTTATCTATTAACCACTGATTTCCAAATTATGCAAAATCAAATCAGCCCTGGGTGTAAATCAATTACCATATTCACCTGGGAATAAAGTGATCTATATCACATATATAAAGGATTTAGATCCTCTCAGAGAAATTACCATGCTGGCATAATTAATTTTAACTGAACTCTAGCCGAGTCATTAATAGGAAACAGCTTACCATAAGTCTTTCGTTTTTTTTGTCATCAGTCACTCAATACCGTTCGGTTAAGGGGAAATAGAAAAAAAGAAAAAGCTATTAGGAATGCAAATTTAATAACCTGCAATTCTGATTTAACGTGGAATGGTGCGTTACGCTGTCGCTCTAAGCGAAGCCATGCCCGCAAGGGCTTTACACACCTACTTTTGCGCTTTATTTATTTAATTCACATTCCTGACCAATTACCCCAAAATCAAAATATCCCCACAATTGGTTAATAACCTGACAAATGTTTGCCATAGCCACTACCAACTGTGGGGAAATAATGATCAAATTGGAAATGTTATTTGTAACAAGCGTGAAGATGTTTGATTATGACATTGCTTGAATGATGTAATCAAAGTAAGGTGCAGTTTCCGCTGCGTCTTCTGTATTCAATAAATCCAAAGATGCTTGTTTGAGGGAAGTGATAGCTTCTACCATTCCGGGAACAGGAACACCTAAAGAGTTGTACATTTCTCGCACACCCACCAAACCAATTTTTTCAATGGGATCTTTATCACCAGCAAGTACACCGTAGGTAATTAGGCGTAAGTACCAGCCAAAGTCCCGAATACACAAAGCCCTTTGTTTTTCGCCGTAAGCATTACCACCGGGGGCGATAAAATCAGGGCGTTTTTGCCAAAGTTTTTTGGTGGCTTCTTGAACGATTTTTTTCTCGTTTTCAGAGAGGGTAGCAGCGATTCTTGTGCGCTGCATACCAGTTTCTAAAAATGATTTAATGCTTTTAAGTTCGCCACTGCTAGGGTAACGCAGTTCGTCGTCAGCTTGGAGAATAACTTGGCTAATTACAGTCATGATTATCTAATGACGTGAAATATTTCTTATTTGCTAGTTTACCGAGTTAGAGGAACATTCGTGAAGTCTATGGGAAGATAGGGATAAATCTGTTCACAATTCTACATAAGGGAAGTAAAAGTTCCCTATTCTCCAATAACTAAGCAATGACTAATACAATGTGGCGACAAGGTGAAATCATCGAAGTGGAAATTACTGATTTAAGCGACACTGGTGACGGTGTGGGACGCTTTGATCAACGTGTGGTTTTTGTTCCTGATACGGTGGTGGGCGATCGCCTACTTGTCAGATTACTCCATGTTAAACCAAAATATGCTCATGGTCAGATTCAGGATTTATTGCAAGCTTCGCCTCATCGCGTACGACCAAGCTGTATTGTGGCTGATACGTGTGGTGGTTGTCAATGGCAGCATATTAATGATAATTACCAGTTAGCATCTAAACAAAATCAAGTAAAACAAGCTTTGGAACGAATTGGCGGTTTTGCTAATCCATCGATAGATCCAGTATTAGTATCTGCTTCATCCTTGGGTTATCGCAACAAAGTCACTTATCCCGTCGGAATGTCCGCTACATATCAGGTACAAGCTGGTTATTATCATAAAGGCAGTCATAAACTAATTAACTTGAATCAATGCCCAGTGCAAGACCAGCGGTTAAATCCTTTATTGGCTGAAGTGAAATTAGATATCCAAAAGCAGGGCTGGCCAATTTATGACGAAACCCGGCATAAAGGATTAATTCGCCATTTGGGTTTACGCATTGGCCGCCGCACAGGGGAAATACTATTAACTTTGGTAGTCAAAGATTGGAATTTACCAGGAATTGAAACACAGGCACAGCAATGGTTACAGCGTTATCCTCAGTTGGTAGGAGTGTCATTGAATCGTAATAGCGATCGCACAAATGCTATATTTGGATCAGAAACCCGTTGTCTGACTGGAATCCCCTACCTGCGAGAACAATTCGCTGGTTTAGAGTTTCAAATTAATCCAGATACCTTTTTCCAGGTGTCCACAGAAACCGCCGAAGCACTTTTAGAAGTGATTCAGTCAGAACTAAATTTACAAGGTGATGAAATTCTCGTTGATGCCTATTGTGGCATTGGAACTTTAACTTTGCCCTTAGCTAAACAAGTAAAACATATCACAGGCTTAGAACTGCAATCCACAGCAGTAGAACAAGCAATTGTCAACGCCCAAGAGAATGGAATTAATAACGTGACATTCCAAGTCGGTGCAGTCGAAAAAATTCTCCCGAATTTGGAAATTATACCGGATGTTGTCTTACTTGATCCGCCCCGGAAAGGATGTGAAGCTAACGTTATCAAAACATTAAGAACCCTGAAACCATCTCGGATTGTTTACGTCAGCTGTAAAGTCGCTACTCTTGCCCGTGACCTGAAATTACTTTGCGAAGATGGGCTGTATAGACTCACAAGAGTACAACCTGCCGACTTCTTTCCCCAAACTGCTCATGTAGAAGCAGCCGCCTTTCTGGTGTTATCAGAACCATGATAAAATTAGTTGATTCTTTACCAAAATTTAAATCAAAAATTTGTAGTCTAGTGGATACTCATAATGCTAGAATGAAATTACATAAAAATAGAAACTCATTTTTTTTTAACGAAATTGAAGCTGCATAAAATTTTCACAAAGATGAATAAAATTGTTCTGATTACAAACCAGCAGTTAATCAGAGTATCTCCCTACTCATGTTCAAAAATAGTAGCTTTTATTTACCTGCTAAATGAACAGATTAACTTTAACAAATTGTAAATAAACAATCTAATTTTCTTTGTAAATTTCTGTGGCCTAGCATTTTTATAAATTTAGTTTTACAGACGCAAGTTTGAAAGTAGCATGACTACCTAAATTTTGATCAGAATGCCTAAAAAAGCAAACTGATGTCTAGCTAACTAAAAGCTACGGGGTTTCTCTTGTGATTACCATTTCTCTTCGTCCAGTTGGGCACTATTGGGGGACAATTAGTTTTGCCTCCACGCTTTATCTTTGTCCAATCCTAGATTTACTTTTGACTGATATTCCGGCAAAATTACAATCGGAACTACGACTAGGACTGCAAGAAGCCCTAGTAAATGCCGCTAAACATGGGAATAATCTTGATCCCGGTAAATTCGTAGTAGTTCGTTTCTCATTAATAGATAATCAGTATTGGTGGATTATCTCAGATCAGGGTAGCGGTTTCACTCCCTCCATTGCAGGTGATAGTGATCCCGATGACTATTTACCACCAGACGAAGCAGAAAGTGGCCGGGGTATGTCCTTATTGCATCAAATTTTTGACCAAGTAGAATGGAATCGCAAAGGTACAGAACTCAGGCTTTGTAAGCAGTTAGAAAGCCGTCGTTTATTATCTTTGCGACGTTATGAAAGTTGTACTAACTTCACCAAAATTTTCGCACAGATAATTTATGTGTGGCTAGGAGTCACCGAGTCAGGAAAGAAAGAAGAAGGAAGAGAAGAGTTCACCAATAAGTCATAAAATTTACCCAGTTATTTTTCTTAAAAATACAAGGGTTTTCAACATCTATTATCAATAATTTGGCACTTGTTTACTGATAAAACTCTATAAACCTTTATCTATCTATCAACGCTTTTGCTTTTTTTCAGCAAGGACTAAATAAGGTTGAGGACATTGAAATCGCTTTTATATGCAATACCTTCGCAATTTTTTTGTAGGTTGGGTTGAACGAAGAGAAACCCAACGTATTTGCTGGGTTATGCCTTACGGCACACTGCGTGACGCAACGCTAACGCTAATAAACCAACCTACGAATCTACGAATCAAGGAATTTTTTGATTTGGTCAAGATATTGATATGGCAATACAGTTCAGTTAAGAGTTTTTCAGACACTATAGAGAACGGAATTTCAATAGTGTCAACTTTTATTTATAATTTCGTTAATTGAACCGTATTGAACTATAAACAAAAAAACAAAAAACCCCCAAAAAGGGGGAATATAGGTTATTCGAGTGGAGTGAACAACTAAGTAATTAATACCTAGAGTAAATACAGTAATCCGAACAAAATAATCCAAATGACATCTACAAAGTGCCAGTAGATTTCTGCTGCTTCAATACCAAAGTGCTGTTCATTGCTGTAGTGTCCGGGAGTACGCGATCGCCACAAAACTGCTAAAATCGCTAAAACGCCGATAGTCACGTGTAAACCGTGAAAACCAGTCAACACATAAAATGTACTAGCGAATAAATTGGTAGTCAGACCAAACTCTAAATGAGTATATTCATAAACCTGACCTGCTAAAAAAATTGCCCCCATAGCTGCGGTAATTGCTAACCAAATCCGCATTCCCTTTGTATCATTCTTTTTGATTGCAGTGTCAGCATTGTGCATGACAAAACTGCTGGCTATCAAAATAGAAGTATTCACTGTCGGTAACAACAATTCTAAATCTGGTGTCCCTGCCGGTGGCCACACAGGAATAGTAGAACGAAAAACAAGGTATGCACCAAACAAACCCATAAAAATCATCCCTTCAGCCACCAAAAACATAAATAGACCAGTCAAACGATGATCTGGATGTGCTTCGTGATGAGAAACGGCTATATGGTCATGATTTAGTTCAGTTTTTGCGGTATCAATTGTTTGAATTTGCATAAATTTTAAAATTGGTAATTGGTAATTGGTAATTCTCGTTCCCATACTCTGTATGGGGATGAATTCTAAAAGGCTCTGCCTTTAGTGCCAGTAGAGGCACCAGCCTTTATGATTACATTCCCAGTCGGAGACTGGGAACGAGATTCTTATTCAGTCTGGGGAGTTAATACAGGTTGAACTTCAACTCGTTCATGACTCACGCCGTAATCGTAAGGGCCAGTGGTCAAAACAGGAAGGGTTTCAAAATTCTCAATAGCTGGAGGAGAAGTAGTCATCCATTCCAAAGTCAGCGCTTGCCAAGGATTATTACCGGCTTTTTCCCCATAGAACCAACACCAAACAGCATTGACGATAAATGGTAATGTGGAAACCGCCAATATATAAGACCCGTAGGTACAGATTTGATTCAAACTTGTGAACTTGGGATCATATTCGGCAATCCGACGATTCATACCCATGAGTCCCAGTTTGTGCATGGGTAAGAAAGTCATATTTAAACCAATCATGGTTAGGGCAAAATGCACCTGACCCCAAAATTCGTTCATTTTTCGTCCCGTCATTTTCGGGAACCAGTGGTAAATAGCCGCAAAGATACCTAATACGCTGCCACCAAATAGAACATAATGAAGATGCGCTACTACAAAGTAAGTATCATGAACGTGAATATCAAAAGGAACTGCGGCCAACATTACGCCACTAATACCACCAATCACAAAAGTTGCTAAAAAGCCGATAGCAAACAACATGGCGCTAGTGAAGCGGATTTTGCCACCCCAAAGAGTTGCTAACCAACCGAAAATTTTAATCCCAGTGGGAACAGCAATGATCATGGTCGTGATCATAAAAAACATCCGCAACCAACCGGGGATACCGCTGGTAAACATATGATGCGCCCAAACGATTAACCCTAAAAAGCTGATAGCTAGGGATGAAAAAGCGATCGCTTTATAGCCAAAAATTGGTTTGCGGGCGTGAATTGGGATAATTTCCGAAATTGCCCCAAAGAAAGGCAAAATCATAATGTAAACCGCTGGGTGAGAATAAAACCAGAACATATGCTGGTAGACAACAGGATCTCCCCCACCAGAAGGATTAAAAAATGTTGTTCCTGCCAACAAATCAAAACCCAGCAAAATCAAAGCCGCAGCTAACACAGGTGTAGATACCAGCACCAAAGCCGAAGTTGCTATCATTGCCCAACAAAACAACGGCATTTGATAAATACCCATACTGGGAACACGCATTTTCCAAAGGGTGACGAGAAAGTTAATCGCCCCCAAAATCGAAGAAGTCCCCAATAGCAGCACACTCATAATCCAAATCCCCTCTCCCACCTGGCCTGTCACCAAACTCAGCGGTGGGTAAGAAGTCCAACCAGCATCAGGGGCATCACCTACTGCTAAACTAGCAACCAGTAATATACCCGCTGGGGGAACCATCCAAAAAGCCACAGCATTGAGGCGAGGAAAGGCCATATCTCTCGCGCCAATCATCAGCGGGATCAAATAGTTAGCAAATCCTGCCCCTGTTGGCACAATCCACAGGAAAATCATGATTGTGGCATGGAGTGTAAACAAGCTGTTATAGACTTCTGGTGTGACAAAATCTACTTCTGGAGTGCGTAATTCTGTCCGCACCAAATCAGCCATGACACCGCCAATGCAGTAGAAAATAAACGAAGTAACTAAGTATTGAATCCCAATCACCTTATGGTCGGTACTAAAACCAAAAAAGTCTCGCCAATGCCTTTCCTGATGTTCTTCCACAGGGTTAGCAATATTAGCAGTTTCTTGTAACTGTGCTTGTGTCATATTTTAATCAAGGAGTCAGGAGTCAGGAGTCAGAAAGAAGAAAGAAGAAAGAAGAAAGAAGAAAGAAGAAAGAATTTTCTTCCCCTGCTGTCCGCCTCTGTAGTCTCTTCCCCTGCCTGAATGTATAACGTAAAGGTTTAAAAGCTTATTTTGTAACTTCTGCAACTGTTGTATTTTCTAAACTACTTAATTTGATGCAGAATTTCTGGGTGAATCCCCATATCCTTAGTGTAAGGAGAGAGAAATTCATCGGCAGTCATGGCCATTGAATTCATCGCTACCGTTTGATTGGGGATATCTTTACTGGCAAGTAACTGTTCTTGCATCCAACTATCAAAGGCTTCCTGTGACTCCACCACTACTTGGCTTTTCATTACCCCGTGATAAGGTCCACATAGTTCAGCACAAATGAGTTGATAATCACCCGCTTTTCTGGGAGTAAAACTGAGATTGGTTTGTCTACCAGGAATAGCATCCTGTTTAATCCGAAATTCTGGAACCCAAAAGGCGTGGATGACATCATTGGCTGTCATGTTGATTTGCACTTTTTTGCCAATGGGTACATGAAGTTCACCAGTAGTTAAATCCGTATCTGGATAGTTGAATATCCAAGCATATTGCATTCCAGTCACGTTGATGATTAATTCTGCTGGTTTACTAACTGCATCAGAGTTGATATCTAGCTGTGATATTTGTGCAGGTGCTTCTGTGTTGATTAAAGTGGCAGCCATTGCCGTTCCTGGCATATTCATGGCATCTTCCATCATCGGTGCGGCATGAGCCGAATGGGGATCAAAGCCGCCAATATTGTTGTATACATCAAAACTGTAGACAGAAATACCGATGACGATAATTGCGGGGATCGCTGTCCAGAGTACCTCTAGGGGTACATTACCTTCAATTGGTGGACCATCTTCATTGTCACCAGCCCGACGACGATATCTAATAACAGCGTAAATTAAAACACCTTCAACAATCAAAAATATGCCTGTAGAAACAGTCATCATGGTGTTGAATAGACCATCTATCAAAGGGGCTTCATCAGTGGCTGCTACAGGTAACAGATCGTTGTTTTGACCGTACCAGAGACTGGTGAGGGTGAGGACAATGCCAATGAGTAATGTCCAGATTGCATTTGGAATTTTCACGGCTGATTTTTTTGATGAATTGACTACTTTATCTGCAAGTTACTGCATTTTTGAAAGTAACTCCACTTACTAAGGTAGTGCAGGCTATGAGATATAGTATCCGTTGGTCTGAAATCTTTATTAATTTTTTTGATTAAGAACACAATTTTGAGTACAAGAGGGATGAGTTGTATCGCCTAGGTTAGATGACAATGAGTGGGAAAATTTGCAGAAATTGCTATCAATTGCTATTGATCAATTTTTCCTATCTGCAAAACAGCACGAAATATTACAGCGAAAACTAACTAAAGTGATCCAAAGTATAAGGGAAAGCTAATTTCTACATTCTGACCTATACGTTAGGGTGAATATAAGTTAGCACTAAATCAAAATAGAAAATTTTCAACTTCCAGCACAAGCGGTTTGAAGGTATTGTTAATGAACGAATTTATCCTAGAACAACAAAATGAAGCGGCCACAGTAGCACAACAGCCCCAGGAGATGATTCGGCGCTTGGTGTGGAAAATATGCGTAGCCACCTTAATTTTGATGGCTATAGGCAGTGCTACCCGCGTGATGAATGCTGGACTTGCTTGCCCTGACTGGCCTTTGTGCTATGGGGAATTAGTTCCAGCCAAACAAATGAATCTCCAAGTGTTTTTGGAGTGGTTTCATCGTCTGGATGCAGCTTTAATTGGCTTTAGTGCGATCGCTCTTACTGGTTTATCCTGGTGGCATCGTCGTTCCCTACCTAAATGGCTACCTTGGGCATCTACATTTGCCCTGTTTTTAATTGTCTGCCAAGGAATTTTGGGAGCGCTAACTGTGACTGAATTGTTGCGGTTTGATATTGTTACCGCCCATTTAGGAACGGCGCTGCTATTTTTTACCACATTGTTAATTATCGGTACAAGTCTCATCCCCTATCAAGGAACGGGAACTGTGGGTAAGTTGCCTTGGATGGGGGCAATTGCTGCTGTTTGCGTCTACTTGCAAAGTTTACTCGGTGCAATAGTAGGTTCTCGCTGGGCTTTACACCAATGTTTGGCAAGTGAACAATTGTGTAATGTTATGTACAGTCATATTTTTGGCGTAGTACCACCTACTATCGCTACTTTGGCAGTAATTTTGATTTCTTGGCGAACACCAGCCTTACATCCGGATTTGCGGAAATTAGCAAATATGGCGGGTGGCTTGTTAATTTTACAACTCTTATTAGGTGTGGCTACGTTCCGTTTACATCTACAAGTTGAACCTCTCACCGTTTCTCATCAAGCTATTGGTGCGACTTTACTGGGTACTTTGGTAGTATTTACGGTTTTATCGGTGCGGGATTCGTTGACTAATCGGGAAGTGCAGGCTTCCTCAGTGACAACAACTCATGGCGTAAATCCATAAAAGAGATTTGACAAGGGAAAAACTTCATACACATTTCCCAAATAGCAAGCAATTTGCTGATAAGTTCTTGAAAAATAAGGAAAAAGACCTAACATGATTGAGACTAATGTCTCTCGTCGTCAGCACGACACATTTCTCCAAGTAGTTCAAAGTTACTACCACCTAACCAAACCCCGAATTATTCCCCTGTTGTTAATTACTACAGCTGGGAGTATGTGGATAGCTGCTAAGGGTGAGGTAGATCCCTGGTTGTTAATTATTACAATGATTGGCGGAACTTTGGCCGCGGCCAGTGCCCAAATTATTAACTGTATCTATGATCGAGATATAGATTATGATATGGAACGGACGCGCCACCGTCCTATACCTTCTGGAAAAATACAACCCCGTGATGCTTTAATTTTTGCAATCGCACTGGCTGTCCTTTCTTTCACTCTCCTCACCGTTTTCGCCAATCTTCTATCCGCATTTTTAGCCTTCTCTGGCATCATTTTCTATATTTTAGTTTATACTCACTGGCTTAAACGCCATAGTACGCAAAATATCGTTATTGGTGGTGCAGCCGGGGCAATTCCCGCTTTAGTGGGTTGGGCGGCGGTGACAGGCACGTTAAGCTGGTCTGCTTGGCTAATTTTTGCCATTGTCTTTTTGTGGACACCCCCCCATTTCTGGGCTTTGGCTTTGATGATTAGTGATGACTATGCTAAGGTAGGCATTCCAATGCTACCTGTAGTATCGGGTGATGAAGCAACTGTTCGACAAATTTGGTTTTATACGGTGATTACCGTCACTGCAACTATTTTGCTGTTTTATCCCTTACACGCCAGCGGTATTGTCTATGCTGTTGTTGCCTTGACTTTAGGTGGGGTATTTGTCCATAAGTCTTGGTGCTTGTTGCAAAATCCTGAAGATAAAACCAGAGCGCGGGAGTTATTTTTATACTCTATTTCCTACATGATGCTGTTGTGTTTGGGAATGGTGGTGGATAGTTTACCAGTTACTCATCACGTACTGAGTACAGTGATTGATCATCTACATTTATAGTCAGTTGACATAATGATTAAATAATTTCAAAAAAGTGTGTTTAAAAAGGCACACTTTTTCTTTTTGATTCCGTGTTGCTTGTATCCCAGGTATAAAGACACGCTCGCTTTAAGCTTACTGGCTAATCAAACCCTATAAAATTGTACAGGTGAGGAATGATATCCCTGGATTACTAGCAGTACCCTTTAAGAAGTTGGGGATCTAGATCAAATAAAATGAAATTAACTATCAGTTATCAGCAATGACCAATTATCAATCACCGATTACCAATCACCGATTACCAATCACCGATTACCAATCACCGATTTTAAATGTATCTGTAGTTGTACCAATCAAAGATGAAGTAGAAAGTCTACCTTTATTACTAGAAGCCATTTCTACCACTCTCACAGCTAGTCAATTGAGTTATGAAATTATTTGTGTAGATGATGGTTCTAGTGATGGTACAGCCGAATTTCTTAAAGAACAAGCGCAAACACGCACCGATTTAAAAGCGGTGATTTTGCGCCGTAACTATGGACAAACTGCGGCTATGTCTGCGGGCTTTAATTATGCTACAGCCAAAGTAATCGTTACTTTAGACGCTGATTTGCAAAATGACCCCGCTGATATCCCCATGTTATTAGCCAAGCTAGATGAGGGTTATGATTTAGTTAGTGGTTGGCGGCAAAATCGTCAAGATGGGGCAATAAATCGCCTTCTTCCTTCTAAAATTGCTAATTGGTTAATTCGTAGAGCTACAAGCGTCTATATTCATGATTATGGTTGTTCTCTCAAAGCGTATCGGGCTGAATTAGTTGCAGATATGAACCTTTATGGAGAATTACACCGCTTTTTGCCTGCATTAGCATATATCGAAGGGGCAAGAATTACAGAAGTACCTGTGCGTCATCATGCGCGACGGTTTGGACAAAGTAAGTATGGCATATCGCGGACATTTCGGGTATTGATGGATTTATTAACCATTCTGTTTATGAAAAAGTTCCTTACCCGTCCCATGCACGTTTTTGGGCTGTTAGGCTTAATTTCTATGGTTGCAGGTGGAGGAATAGGTATACATTTAACCTTTGTTAAATTAGCTTTTCATGCAGATATTGGCAATCGTCCTTTACTGATTTTGGCAGTGTTGCTGCTAGTAGCAGGAGTACAGTTATTTTGCTTCGGTCTTTTGGCAGAATTACTGATGCGAACTTACCATGAATCGCAAGGACGACCAATCTATCGAGTGCGAGAAGTTGTGGCAAAAAATGTTAAGTAACGTAACAATATAGAAATAATACTTTTTGCATGATTGCATCTGCCGTGAAAGCCCTTGATACTTTTGACGCTAATCTCCGAAAAAACCTGCTCATGTTATTTGCAGCGGGTCTGTTTTTCTGGTCAGGTTTGGCTTCGTTATTGCCTACCTTACCCTTATATATTGAACATATTGGTGCAAGCAAACAAGAAATTGGCATTGTTATGGGTAGCTTTGCCATTGGGATGTTACTATGTCGCCCGTCAATGGGTGCTTTAGCAGATATACGGGGTCGTAAAATAGTATTATTGATTGGAATGTCTGTGGCTGCGATCGCCCCTCTGGGATATTTATTTGTTAAATCAATAATTCCCCTCATGATAATTCGCGCCTTTCATGGCATTAGTATTGCGGCCTTTGCGACAGCTTACATTGCCCTAGTCAGCGATTTAGCACCAGAACACCGTCGCGGTGAAGTCGTTGGTTACATGAGTTTGGTGAGTCCTTTGGGTGTGGGAATAGGTCCAGCCATCGGGGGATTTTTACAAGCAAGCGCTGGTTATACCCCATTATTTATTTCATCTGCGGCTTTATGTTCTCTGGGTTTATTATGTATCATTCCCATTGTTAATCCACCTGTTGCCACTAAACCAAATAACAGTAAAAATGATAACTTTTGGCAAATATTAACCAGTCCTCGCGTGCGGATTCCTGCTATCGTCTTATTATTGAGTGGTTTGACATTAGGTAGTTTGCATACGTTCATCTCCTTATTCATCAAATCCACGGGAGTTGATTTAAATCCAGGTTTCTTTTTCACCGCTGCGGCTGTTTCCAGTTTTGCTTGTAGATTATTCACTGGTAAAGCTTCAGATAGGTATGGACGGGGTTTATTTGTCACTATGAGTTTGATGGCTTACGCACTCTCTATCATCTGTGTTTGGCAAGCAAATAGCACTTTCATGTTCTTATTAGGAGCATTCATGGAAGGTGCTGCTTCGGGTACACTCATTCCCATGATTTCTGTATTGATGACAGATAGGGCTTTACCC
>JBAXRM010000037.1:0-30453 GCA_037131225.1 Nostocales cyanobacterium ELA583
CTCTTGACACTTTATTCTCTCCATTCCATCGTGGCGAAAACTTCGTGACACTAACGTATTTTATGAGTGGGTCTTAGTCTAAATCTTTTTTGGAAATTAACCTACTCATAACCATGCCTTAGACTGTTATTACCTATGTTTCTTGTCAGGAAAAGGTATATCGAAAGATTGATGAAAATCTTTCTGTACCTTGTGTGTGAGACGACGGGAAACTTGACGGACAATTTGATTAAGGATGCGATCGCCTGTAGATTGAATTAAAGAACGGGATAATCGCTTGATAAATCTGGGAAACTGTAATTCAACCACCAAATCCAACTCCCACTTTACCCGTGTAATCCCATCTAAATCACTGATTAATTGTGTTGATGATTTGTAATCCACCTCATAACCAGGTGCTTGGTAATCAGGTATAGGAATAGTCCGAATTTGGAAATGATGATCTTGGGGTTTTAACAACTCCAAGCCAATCTTTGGTTCTACATCATAACCAAAAGCACCAAATTTACCCACCGCTAAAGCATAACTATTTTCTCCTATTGGGTGTACCTTCATCGGTTCTGCACAACGACCAAACCAGGAAGCATGAGTATTAAAATACTCTTCCACCTGCTCCACAGGTGCGTACATTTCCATACTATCTTGATAATTTCCATAGAATTTAGTTGGACTAAGATGCTCTTTTTTTAAACCAGTATCATTCGCTACTTCCCAGGATTGATATTTGCTATTGTTCGTAACCATAAATTTATTTTTTGTATATTCTCAAGTTTGTCTATATTAATCATTCCCAATTCAGGGAAATTTTTTCACATCAAAATCCAATGTTCACGAAAATCTCAACAACTTGTCATTGACTTCACATAAACATTATGAACTGATTATGTAAAGCAAATCAACAAGGAAGAAAGTGCTAGATTTAGGTTTACTCATGTAGCACACCTAATTGACTAAGGAACGCAAATTTAATAACCTGCAATTCTGAGTTAACGTGGAATGGTGCGTTACGCTGTCGCTCTAAGCGAAGCCATGCCCGCAAGGGCTTTACACACCCTACTTTTTCACTTTATTTAATTCACATTCCTAACTAGAAAATATCTTAGCTTTGATAATTGTCTTGATGACTCCTGACTCCTGCTATATTTTAGCTAAATACTTAAATACCGTCATCATAGCAAGATTACGGAGAGTATCAATTTTCCGAAATAAAAAGTTAACTGTTTGTGATTAGTCAACAGCAAAAATTAAAAGGAGTTGAATTCTGAAAAGCTTTGAACTTAAAGGGGTAGAAAAACTCATAGCTCCCATAGCCTCACTTTTGGGCTTTGTATACCTATTTCAATGGTATGTTTTTGGAGACATAAAATTATCCCCTGAACCTATATTTACCAGAAAACAGCCTCCTCTAGTCATGAAAGGTGGAGATCCTTATATTCGGGCATTAATGCGAACTATTTCTGCCAGTGAAGCTAGTAGTAATCGTCCATACTCTCTTTTGTATGGTGGTGAGCAGGTTAATGATCTCAGTCATCATCCTCAAAAATGTGTCACTATCATCACGGGACCAAATACGGGTAATTGTTCGACAGCCGCAGGTAGATATCAAATTATTAATACTACGTGGGATCAAATTGCCCCCCGCTATCACCCAAAACCTATCCAAATGATGTTTTGGACTGATTATAGTTTTGAAGCAGAGTATCAAGATACTGTAGTTTACCGTTGGTTGAATGATTCCAAATTTTGGGGTGTAGATATCCCTAAACTATTACACCAGCAAAAGTTAAATAATGTTTTACAAAAACTTTCTCCTACTTGGACAAGTTTAGGATACGGTATAGAAAATAATTCTGTTAGCCGTTCCTTACCCAAAATTTATCAGCAAATCCTAACAGAAGAATTAAAGCAAAATACCGAAGTTAAAAATATAAAATAAGATATGGTAGAAGTCAGGAGTAAAACTCTATTGCGGCATAGTTTTGTGATAAGATTTTCGGCGTTGCTGAATTAGGGTAAAAAACTTTTCAGCTTTGCGTCAGCATTCCATGATTGACTATTCCCATACTTGTAATTACCACCCTATCCCCAAAAAATAAAATGGGTACAGTAATCAAAACCAGAATAGTCAAAATAGGCAATTCACAAGGTGTTTTCATTCCTAAAATACTTTTATAACAAAGCGGAATTAAATCAGAAGCAAAAATAGAAGTTCAAGGAAATCATATAATTATTCGCCCAGTTGAAAAAGTAAGAAAACCCACATTCAGCAGGTGTTTTTTGAATTTTCGGAATTATCCATAACCCAATGATAACAAGGCTTTCAGTCATCGGCATCTTGGCGATTGGCAAAGCGGGCTTAAGAACCATCAGCTTTAAATAATTTCTTTAGATTTATATCCTGACGATACTTTTCTGGTACGTCAGCCGGATTTTTATAAGGGTTAGTGAAATAGGAGAAAGGCATGAAGTTATGGCTATGGAAGACAGGTTACATAGTAGCTAAATAATATGCTATTTCAAAACACTGGTATTTTGAGAGCGCAATTACTTGCTTCTTACATTACCAGTTTAACGTCAGGTAACAATAATATTATGTTGATATATTTTGAACTGACTTGAATGCAAGCTGCGATTTCATCAACCCGTGTTTAAGGGGAGAGTATCATCTTTCCGGTGGTAGCGATCGCTCTGTTAGCTACAGAAAATATGCGATCGCTACCCTCGCTACCCTCACTATAAGCATCGCACTTTTAACTCTCCTCTGACTTACCACCAGCAGGGGAATCTTTTTTTTGCAACCAATCTCTAATCGCCTAAAGCCTCTAGTCTAGATATTGCAGAATCATGACGTTTCAACTACTATCCCGACTCAGAAAAACAACCACTGCGACATTAATTTGCGAACTGCGACATATAATGTGCGAATGTACAATGGAGAATAGGAGACTCGAACCCCTGGCCTCTGCGGTGCGATCGCAGCACTCTACCAACTGAGCTAATTCCCCAGGCATATTATATTTTAACACTCACAGAACAATAGATTGCACATTTTTTTCTAAAAAAACTTCCTGTACCCGCTGTAAATCCAAATCAATCAAATAATCAATCGTCCAATTAGCTTGACGTTGTAACATATGGAAAGGATAAGTATTCGCTACACCTACCACTTGCATTTGAGCGCGTTTAGCTGCTTGAATACCGACTGGAGTATCTTCAATCACTAAACACTCATGAGGTCGCAGGTTTAATTCTGGATATGCCTGATTTATCCGGTCAACTGCCAACAAATAGCCCTCTGGATTGGGCTTGTTACTGCTGATATCATCCCCCGACACAATCACAGGAAAGTATTCCGCTAATTTAGCAGATGTCAACACCATTTCTATCTCTAGGGATAAAGCATCACTAACTAATCCCAATTTGAGATCACGGGAACGAATTTGAAAAATCACATCATCAATGCCCGAATACAAAGGCAATTTTTCCAGTTTCTCCAATTCCACCACATAAGCTTGAGCTTTGCGGGTGAGTAACTGAGTCATATAAGCTTCTGTCACTACCCTACCACGACTTTTCAGCAGAGTTTGTAAATAAGCGCTCGCACTTATTCCTAAAAAACCTTGACGTTCCTGCACCCGTTGAAGTTGGAGATTTTCCTGTAGAAGAATCTCATCTATCAATTGGATATGGATTAGTCCATCTTTAATAATGACACCATTAAAATTAAATAAAACTGCCTTTAAACTCATAGTGCAAACTGGGAACAATCCTCCAGATGATAATTATTGTTTATTTTGGCATCTAGGGAAAGATGACCAGATGAAATTATCAGAATATATTCAAGATTAACCTATTTTTGCAGATATAGGTTGACAGAATCATAATTCATGTAGTACATCTGTAGTATACAAGAGTTGAGGTTAAAAATTTCATGCAGAAAATATAGCTGTAAGAGTGGGGTTTCCCTACCCATAAGGAGTTTACATTAAGATCACAAATCCCCGATTAAAATTATGCCTTACGAACAATTAGGAATTACCACACCATACCCCGTTTTATCTTGGGCAAATCATCCATTAGGCTCAGATGAAACTAAAATGGCTAAGAATGTAGCCTCATTACCATTTGTATTTAAGCACGTGGCTTTAATGCCCGATGTTCACTTAGGAAAAGGCGCATTAGTTGGTTCAGTTATTGCTACTAAAGATGCCATTATTCCTGCGGCTGTGGGGGTGGATCTGGGTTGCGGTATAAGTGCCATCAAAACACCATTTACAGGTGAACAATTAGAAGGCAAACTAAAGAAAATTCGCCTGGATATTGAAGCCGCAATTCCCACTGGATTTAATGAAAATAAAGATGTAGAAAAAGCAGTAACTAACTGGCAACGGTGGCGCGATTTTTCTAATTTGCATCGTGGTGTGCAAGATTTAGAAGGTAAAGCGATGAAACAAATGGGTTCTCTTGGTTCGGGGAATCACTTTATTGAGATATGTCTCGACACAGAAAACCAAGTTTGGTTAATGCTGCATTCTGGTTCTCGGAATATTGGTAATAAACTCGCACAATGCCATATTAATACTGCTAAAGAATTAGCGAAAATGGCCAATAACAAATTACCAGATCCAGATTTAGCTCACTTTGTTGTGGGGACACCAGAATTTAAAGCTTACTGGGAAGACTTACAATGGGCGCAAAATTACGCACTTTTTAACCGTGATGTAATGATGTCACGATTTAAAAAGATTGTCGAAAAACATCTCAATGGAGGGAAAGTTACCAAACCTTTATTAGAGGTAAATTGTCATCACAATTACGCCGAAAAAGAAGTACATTTTGGTGAAAATGTGTATGTAACTCGTAAAGGTGCAGTTCGCGCTCAAACAGAAGATTATGGGATTATTCCTGGTTCAATGGGAGCAAAATCTTTCATTGTTAAAGGTAAAGGAAATGCCCATAGTTTTTGTTCCTGTAGTCATGGTGCAGGGCGGTTAATGTCAAGAAGTAAGGCAAAAAATGTCTATACTCTTGATGATTTAATCGAGCAAACGCAGGGGGTAGAATGTCGTAAGGATACAGGAGTTTTAGATGAAATTCCTGCTGCTTATAAACCCATTGAACAGGTAATGGAAAATCAATCTGATTTGGTGGAAATTGTAGCAACTTTGAAACAAGTTCTTTGTGTTAAAGGGTAATTTGTCAGAATCAGGATATCTAGGTACTGAGCGAAGTCGAAGTACAGGATTTAAGGATGTACAGGATTCAGCCTGTATTGTACAGGCTTTTATTTGTCAGAATCAGGATTTAAGGATGTACAGGATGTGGATTTTTGTGTTTAGTCTTTCAAAGTAAATGTAACAAGGTCATAGTCATCATTGTCCAACCTTTCTCTTATCTCTTCTATCCAGTTTCTCGTATTCTTATCTTTTTCGGTAGAGGTTGTAGGGGTACAAGTATGGTCGTGTCTAACAGCTAATTTTGGTTCTACCACTCGCATTGGTAAAGCCAAAGGAATGGGGGGAAAATCAAGAACATTAACTGATTTTATGGAGTTTTTAGCAAACTTGATTGCTTGATCATTAACTTTTTCTAACTGATCTTCTAACTGGGCTTTTCCTGTTCTTAAAACAGCCTCATTTACCTGAGCAAATTGCTGTGGATTTAGAAGAATATATTCTACATCAGCAATTTGCTTAGAAATCTGCTGAGAGCGCTCCCAAAGACCTTGCAATACCCGTGTTTTCTTTTGCAAAGTCATCATATCGATCGCTTGCATTGCCGTAGGAAAAGATAGCAAATCGTGATAAGGTTTGCAAAGTACCTGCAAAATACTCGCCGATTTTCGCACCGAATCTGGAAAATTGACTGCATATTCTAGAGCATCTGCGTGAGTTGTCACCAGCGCCCCAGCACCACCTGTGCGATAACAACGAGCTTCAATTCGCACATTGCTATATTTTGCTAAGTTGGCAAATCTAGACTTTATTTCAGCTTTAGCATCAATAGAAACAACATTGCTATAGGAAATTTGGGCGCTCAGTTCCGCATCCATTTTTTCCTTAGTTTCCCTATCACTAGAAATAATCTCAATGGTACTGACGAATTCACCACCTGTAATTATTCCAGAGATATATTCATAACCCGCCCGCCGATAAAATTCATCTATTCCATTTTGATTGAGAAACTTAATTATTCTGGGACTCAAATCAACAATTTTCAAGTTTTTCTCAATGTCGCGGACTTTGACATACAGCACGGAAAAGGTAGAATATTCGTTAGATTTTTGGCTAAAATCACTCACAGCTTTAGCTTTCACAGAACCACTTCCCTGAAACCAGGAAGCGTTCAGATTTGCCTCAAAATCAATTCCTAAGACGCTACTCAGTTCAGCGCTAGATGTGACTCGTTTGAATAACAAATCGGCTGTTTGTCCAGTCTGCTTACCAGCGGGAACTAAGTCTCCATAATCCACATAGGTATCGTATATCTCACCTGTGAGGGGATTGTAGCCCATAGCCACATCCATGCCGGCACAATAATCTCTGATGATAGGCATAAAATTTGTAACCTGTGTGGTGATAAAGAGTCAAGTATTACCAGTGTTGATCATAGCTGTGTCCACAGCCTGAATTTTGACAAGTGCTGGCATTACCTTCATATTTTTGACAATAACAGCCGCTATAGGAGCAACTTCCATAACCGCAACGCAGTTCTTCCAGCAGCGTTTTCTGCAAAATACCTGGGAATACTACAGTCTGTTTGCTCTTGATTACGGATTTCTGTGCTGGGACTTGTTTATTTTTTGTAATCACGATATTCCACAACTTTGTAAAATTACCTGTACTTGTAATTATACCCAAAATGGACGCATCCTTAAATTCAACTTAACGTAAAACCCATAGCCCGCCTGGGAATCAATTCCCAGTCTCATAGCGAAAGTCATCTAAAGATGACTAAATAACCCAGAAATTTTTGACGCTATCATTTTTGGGCGGGTGTGGAAGCAAACAGATTTATTTTCCAGGTAAATCTGCGACTTCTCCAGCACTCACCATTGCCCGATACAATAAAGCACAAACATCGGCTCTAGTAGCAACTTTTTTAGGATTCAGTAATTTCTTATTGGGATAATTGACAATAACCTTATTTTCTGTTAAAGCAGCGATAAATTTTCGATGTTCACTTCTAATACTAGAAGCATCACTATAAACTGAAAGGATATTTTCTGTTGAACCTGTAAATTTATAATTCAATCCTTTAGCTAAAGTTATTAAAACATCTATGCGGTTAAGCTTTTGTGTAGGATTAAAGTTTTTAGTATTGAGAACAGTAAAAAAGCCCATTTCATAAGTTTCTCGAATAGCATCATAAGCCCAATATTTACTAGAAACATCTTTAAAATTAATTGCTTCTCGAACCTTAGTTTTAATAAAGATTTTTTGCAAAAGGGCGGCTAATTCTGCACGAGTTACAGGTGCATTCGGACGGAAATTGCCATCAGGAAATCCGTCAATTACTTCCATTGCCGCTAATTCAGAAATATATTCTCTAGCCCAATATTTTTTAGAAATATCAGAAAATGATACCTGAATACCTTTAGCTACACCTATTTGCCGATATTCACTTAATAACTGGCTAAGTTCAAAACTAGAGTTTTCAGTAATTGGTACTAACTTAACCAAACTACCAGGAGCTAATGTTAAAGCTTTTGCTAATTTAGCATCAAAAGCATTAATAGATTTACCAACTACAGCAAAATCACCTTCACTAAAAGAAGTCGGATAAGCACCAGTTTTCGTAACTTTAGAAAATCCTGCGGCTTGATATTGAACAATATTGATCTTTTCAGAACTATTGAGGAAAGTAACCTTTTGATTATTAACTTCCGTGAAATAGTCATAAGCATTAGTATTATCAACAATGCTATCATTGTTAACATCAAAACCATAAAAGGTGCGAACTACTTGATATTCGCTAGGATTGGCAGATAAAATTAGATTTACAGCAGTATTTTCCGGTAAACAGACAAATTCACTATAACCAATAAAGCGATTTTTAGTATCATATAAACGGATCACAATGCGATCGCCTAATTTAAACCCTTTAACAAACTTAGCCTTTTGCTTAATCTTATATTTATAATCACCTAAAAACCTTTCTTGCCGATATTTATTGCCATATTTACTCTTAATAGAAATTCGGGCAATTACTTCTTTTATTGTCCCCCCAGGTTGCCATATATAAAGCGTGAAAGCTGATTTCTTCTCTGGTGAAAAACTCGTATTAACGGGAATATCAATTGCTTCACCTTCAGATTGACCTACTAAAAGTTGCGTTTGTGGAGAATTACCTAATTTTGATGCAACAGGGGAAGAAAGTCTTGATACTGATAATGCAGAAAATATTGGCGATAATGCGACAACAGAAACGGTTGCAACAACCAGCTTACTCCAACTTAAATTAATGGGATTCATAGTATTTTATCTCGCACCTGGCCAATGGACTAATGTTCTCTAGCTCAAAAATTTTTGATCCTAGTGAACCATACTGGTAACACAGGGCATTTTATATTACTTTTGTCAAAGAAGCAAAAAAGAGCTATCAAAATCTTAAACTTTGCGTCTTTGCTCCTTAGCGCCTTTGCGCGAAACATAATTCGTACCGCCATTATGCAATGCTAAAAATCTCACGCCCAAACACAAAAACCCTCTCCGTGCCTCTGCGCCTCTGCGTGAGATAATATCTTAACTACAACCAGCGAGCCGCATCCTTAGCGTGGTAAGTCAAAATTAAATCAGCACCAGCCCGTTTAAAGCCAGTTAAAGTTTCCATAACAACGCGCTGTTCATCAATCCAACCATTTAAAGCCGCAGCTTTAACCATTGCATACTCACCAGACACATTATAAGCCGCCACAGGTAAATTAGTAGCTTCTTTAACGCGCCAGATAATATCCATATATGCTAAAGCTGGTTTTACCATCAGCATATCAGCGCCTTCAGCAATATCCAATTCGATTTCCTTCAGGGCTTCGCGGGCGTTACCGGGGTCCATTTGGTAAGTGCGTCTATCCCCAAATTGCGGTGTTGAGTCAGCAGCATCTCTAAATGGCCCATAATAAGCCGAAGCATATTTGGCAGCATAGGACATAATGGGGATATCTTCAAATCCCGCTGCATCCAAACCTGCGCGAATAGCTTGAACAAAACCATCCATCATTCCTGAAGGTGCGATAATATCTGCACCAGCTTGAGCTTGGGAAACAGCAGTTTTCTTTAATAATTCCAAAGTTGGATCATTTAAAACCCTTCCGGTTAAATCACCAGTTTGTAAATAACCACAATGACCATGACTTGTATATTCACATAAACAAGTATCAGCCATGACAATTAAATCAGGAATGGCATTTTTAACTGCGGTTGCTGCTTTTTGCACAATCCCACAATCATGCCATGCTCCGGTAGCATCTATGTCTTTATCTGTGGGAATTCCAAAGAGGATAATTGCCGGAATTCCTAAGTCATAAACCTCCTTAGCTTCCTCAACAATCTTATCTACTGAAAGTTGATAAACACCGGGCATAGATTTGACTTCCTTGGCAATACCTGATCCTGGTACAGCAAATAAGGGATAAATCAAATCGCTAGTAGTTAAAACGGTTTCACGTACCATACGGCGTAATTGGGTATGGCTACGCAGACGACGAGGACGATGTATAGGAAACATAAATTTTGTTCAGACCAAACAACACAATGGACATAGAATAAAGCGTCACAAAAGCTAGTTTTAAACTTGCTCTATTCAGACAAACTAGAAACAGTGCTTTAACTGTCTTTTGCCCTACTGTTGATGAAGCTGTGGGGCAATTTTATATTTTACAACTGGATAGACAGTTGCTTATAACAAATTTGCAAAAACAATCTTAAAAAATCATGGAATTAATTTTGATAAGTTGTTTAATCACAGGTCTATGATTAATTAAACTACCAGATTTTTCCTGATTTGATCTAAAGAACTCGAAAAATAAACGGATAACGACAAGGTTGATCAGGATCGCTAAAAACACCAATCAGCGCCCAAATTGTCAATCCCCAGTGGAGGATATAACCTAAACCTGCGAGTGGTAACAAGATGAATAATGGTAGAATTAACCAACCAATCAGAAAAAATAATGCTCCCAAAATTGCTCCATATAACCAAACGTTAAAATGGAAATTGATAGATTCCTTGGCGTTGTCTTTAACGACGGGATCATCTGATACAAATAGTATGGCTATGGGTAAACCAACGGAGACAATTGTGGTGCTGAAAAAAATTGCTCCATGACACAATGCTGATAATAATTTACGTTTATCGCTGTCGTACATTGTCTGCTCCTATTCAATTCTAGTTAATTATTATATCAAGAATGAGCGCCGCAAGCATCGCACACTCCCTCCACTGTCACCTCATACCTTTCTACTTTTAACCCCTGTCGCAGTTGACTGACATCAATATTCGGGAAAGTATTCCAGTTGATATCTTCAATTGCCCCACAGCAGTTACAGCGAAAATGATGATGGGGGGCAACGTTAGCATCATAACGGGAGACACCCTCCTCTAATAGCACTTCTCGCACTAAACCCACTTCTCGCAGTGCCTGGAGTGCCGCATATACGGTTGCTTGGGAAGAAGTGGGTGCTTCTTGATTCAAATCCCTCAAAATTTGATCAACTGTGGGGTGATCTTCTCTAGCTAATAGATTGGCGTAAACGCCAAATCTTTGGGGGGTGACTCGCAACCCTCTATTTTTCAGGGTTTTGACAATATCATTAGCTTTTTGCTGCATAGGATTTACTTAGCTATATAAAAATATAATCCTCCATTATAACGTTCATTTTTTAAGAACTGATATTTTTTAATAAATACATAATTAATTAAGTATTTATGACTATTGACTAATTCCTAAATCAGAATTATTCTGATTTATATGATCAGCTACTGATGCCCTAAGCAAAAGCAGCAACACGAGTTAAAATCTTCCATCGAAAAAAGAGGTATTTATGACTGCTATTACTCACGTTCCAAATGTAGTATTCAAGACTCGTGTTCGGGATGAATCTATAGGTGGACCCAATCCTTACACTTGGAAAGATTTAACCACACAAGAAATTTTTGCTGGTAAGAAAGTAGTATTATTTGCTCTTCCTGGTGCATTCACTCCTACCTGTTCTTCTACCCATTTACCTCGCTACGAAGAATTATTTGCAGAATTCAAAGCACAAGGTGTAGATCAAATCATTTGTTTGTCAGTTAATGACGCATTTGTGATGTTTCAATGGGGCAAACAACAAGGTGCTAAAAATGTTTTCTTGTTACCAGATGGTAGCGGAGAATTTAGCCGCAAAATGGGAATGTTAGTTGATAAATCTAACATCGGTTTCGGTATGCGTTCTTGGCGTTATGCAATGGTTGTCAATAACTGCGAAATTGAAAAGATGTTCATTGAATCTGGTTTTGCAGATAACTATGGTGATGATCCTTTTGAAGTTTCTGATGCTGATACCGTTTTAGCTTACCTCAAAGGTGTAGCTCGTCCTACAGCAGTTGCTCCTCGGTTAGCATTTGTTGGTTAATGACTAAGAGGATGTTTGAACAAGTTCTTAATGTATAAACAAACCCCTCTCCAAACCTCTCCCCGAATCGGGGAGAGGCTTTGAAACCCCCCTTCCCAGCCTTCGGCACGCTGCGCTAACGTAGGGAAGGGGGCAGGGGAAGGGGGGTTAGGTTTTTAGAGATTATCGGTTTCATCTAATACTTTATGGCTAACGCCACGCTATGCCTGATGCCTCCGGCACGCTACCGCGAACGGCACACTTCGTGAACGCTATCAAACAACCTCTAAAGCTAAAAACTTCAACCTTTTGATAGAGGTTTATAGTTTTTAATTCATCTAGAGCAATAAGGCAAGGGAAGTTAGTTTCATGAAACTTCCTTTGCTTTTTTGTTTTCATAGACAAAATACTATTAATTCTGTCTAAGAACTTAATTTAAAAATCATGAATTTGATCAGATACTATTCCAAAATATAAGAGCAGGATAAATTTATAGCATGACTCCACGCAGGTGGAGTATTCAAGGAGGTAAATCAATAATGAGAATTACAATTTCTGAATTAGAACTGAGGATTGCAGAACCGATTCTGGATGAACTAACACCTTGGGAAATGAAGACTCTCAAAGGTGGTTACACGATGAGAAAAGACAGAAAAACTCCAGAAACAACTAATACCACTGATTTTTCTACACTTTTCCAAGAATTAGACGATACTCTTGATAAGTGGAAAATTAGCCTCAAAGGGACAACAGATAGTCTGGGAAACAAGTTCAATTTCTAAGCTATGCTGTTAAAAAATTAAATATTTAAGTTACTTTCGTGGATATTCAGGTTAATAAATCTGAATATCCACGATTTTTTATTTAGTTAATTAACTCAAACCAAGAATTTACACTTTTATAAAAGACATAATTTAGATATTTGTGTCTTTTTGACTGGGTTAAAACCCTTGATTTTTCTAGTTTCCCTGAATAAAAATAGTAGGAACAGTTAAGGAAACACAAACTTAACTGATTCGCAAGTTCTATTTACAAAATACAAGTTTTCTTGGAGGAAATCATGGCAACTATTACTCTTTCTCAACTAAATGTAACTGGTTCTGAATTATTTCAAGATTCCGAAAGCTATATGAATGAATTGAATGATGCAGCTTCTGTATCAGTTCATGGTGGTGGTAGCGATGCGAGTGGTTTTAGTGCTTATGGTGATTTTGGTGTTAAATACTTGGAATTCCTAGTTGATGGATATGCGATCGCTAGTATCAAGTATATAGCTAAATCCTTCAGTCATGATGATTCCCACGGCTAATAATTGCTCGGCTTTGTAGTGGACTACAAATCCCTTATGGCTATCCAGGATGAAAAAGTAAAAACTAATTGATAGGACTCTTATTTGATTTTTGGACTATAGGTAGAGTGGGCAATGCCCACCCTACACTACTTACTATTTTTCACCAAATCATTTAGGATTACTATCTGTTATTGACTCGTAAATTCTCTTTACAAAATACAAGTTTTCTTGGAGGAAATCATGGCAAGTATTACTCTTTCCCCACTAAATGTAACCGGTTCTGAATTATTTCAAGATTCTGAAAGCTATTTGAATGAATTGAATGATGCAGCTTCTGTATCAGTTCATGGTGGTGGTAGCGATGCGAGTGGTTTTAGTGCTTATGGTGATTTTGGTGTTAAATACTTGGAATTCCTAGTTGATGGATATGCGATCGCTAGTATCAAGTATATAGCTAAATCCTTCAGTCATGATGATTCCCACGGCTAATAATTGCTCGGCTTTGTAGTGGACTACAAATCCCTTATGGCTATCCAGGATGAAAAAGTAAAAACTAATTGATAGGACTCTTATTTGATTTTTGGACTATAGGTAGAGTGGGCAATGCCCACCCTACACTACTTACTATTTTTCACCAAATCATTTAGGATTACTATCTGTTATTGACTCGTAAATTCTCTTTACAAAATACAAATTTTCTTGGAGGAAATTATGGCAAGTATTATTCTTTCTCAACTTAATGTAACTGGTTCTGAATTATTTCAAGATTCCGAAAGCTATTTGAATGAATTGAATGACGCAGCTTCTGTATCAGTTCATGGTGGTGGTAGCGATTTTAGTGGTTTTGGTGAATATGGATATTTTGGTGTTAAGTACCTAGAATTCCTAGTTAATGGCTATGCGATTGCTAGTATCGTGGAAATAGCTAAATCCTTCTCCAATGACTCTCATTCTGGATACGGATACTAATTACTTGGCTTTGTATTCAACTACAAAGCCCTTATGGCTATCCAGAATGAAAAAGTAAAAACCAATTTTTGTTATTACTAATAATTCTGGATAGTTCATAAGATTGAATCTGACATTAAAGCTGGTGAAGTAAATGAATTTGCAGACATAAAAATTGAATTTTTGTAGAGGTAAGAAATGGCTAAGATTACAATTTCTGATCTACATACTACCGATGAAAAAAAGTTTATTGCTAATCTAAATGAGATGGATGATGTATCTATCTTTGGTGGTGAATATAATCCTGCTAATCAGATACTTTATTATGGGATTAAGGGATTAGAATTTGTATTGGCAATCTATGCCATAGATACCATTTCCTTATTAACTAAGACATTCAAACAATATTAAAATTATTTCATTTGCAATCATGCCATTCCTAATAAGTTCTACCAATGTTTTCAATTACCTGGTTGAAAACAAAATTTGTCAATCACAAGAGCAGTCATTAAGTAAAATCGAATTAAAATCTGCTAAAAACTTCAACTTGTTAATTAGTCTATCAGATGGTCGTCAACTCTTAATAAAACAAGAACGTCATGATCAAAATGGTAAAACTTTAGGTGAATTTATAGATGAATGGAGAATACATGATTTTTGTCAAAAGTTCCCAGAAATAAATCATTTACGGGTATCTTTATCAGAAGCAATTCATTTTGACTTAGAAAACTCCATTATTGTTTTTAACTATCTCAATCAATATCAGGATTTAGCAGAATTTTATGCTCAAGAGCAGGAATTTCCTCCAGAAATTTCTCAGGTAGTTGGTACAACTATTGCAGCTATTCATCGTCTGACAATAGATAATAAAAACTATCAAAAGTTTTTTGAAAATTCTCTCAAATCTCCAAATATTACCAAAGGATTAGATAGAATTACACCAGAAATATTTGGCAAAGTTACGGCTGATGGTTTGAGGTTTTTTTCTCTTTATCAACGTTACGATAATTTAGGAAAAGCCATTGCCGAATTAAATCATAATTTTACTCCTTGTTGTCTTACCCATAATGATCTCAAACTCAATAATATTCTTTTATCTTTGCATTGGGAAACAGAAATTGAGGAGAAATTATCTGGAAATAAAAATATCATCCGACTAATTGACTGGGAAAGAGGTAGTTGGGGAGATCCTGCTAATGATTTAGGCACAATAATTGCTAGTTATCTACAAATTTGGTTGTATAGCATAGTATCTAGTAAAACTATACCAATTGAAGAATGTTTGCGTTTAGCTGCTATTCCTTTATCAATGATTCAACCTTCTTTATCAACATTAGTTAATGCTTATTTAACTACTTTTCCAGAAATTTTAGAACTGCGTCCAGATTTCTTGCAATTAGTGATGCAATTTAGCGGTTTAGCTTTAATTAGAGCTATTCAAGCGAGACTGCAATATGAAAAAACTTTTGATAATACAGGTATCTGTATTCTCCAAGTTGCTAAAAGTTTATTGTGTCGTCCACAGGCATCTATTCCTACAATTCTGGGGATGGAATTTTCAAAAATAAGTTCTAAAAATTTGTCTCTTGTTTAGAAAAGGAAAGCTTATATGCAAGTATTAGATTCTGTTTATAATCAACTTTTCCAATTACCAAAAGAATTACAAATAGCACTGCAAAATATTGTTGACCATTTGGAAATAGAATCATTTTATTCCATTAAGCATCCAGAATACAAATTATTAGAGTTACCAGAATCAGTTATTTCTCGGTTTAAAAATCTATCCTTAGATATTCAAAATAAACATTTGAGTATGCAATTACGTAATTTTATTTATAGTGCTTATTACAACGGTTCTTGGCATAACTTAACTTCGACGGATAGCCAGACAAATAACCTTAGTAATAATAGCTTATTTGGCATGGATTTGGCATTTTATGAAAAACTACATACAAGTAATACCAGTGAAGGTTATTGGAGTAAAAATTGGCTAGTAGTTCATGAAGAAAGTGATGGCTGTCTAGTAGTCCAAAGAAATGGTTTGACCCTACATATTGAGCGAGATGTATATTTATCAGAAATTGATAAATCCGCTAATATTGGTAATTTAGTTGCCATCAAAATGCCTAAAAATTTAGTCCAAAATGGATTTTATATGGCAGTATCTAATCTAGGAACTCAAGACAATCAAGATATTCTCAGAATATACTTTAATGTATCACCAGAAGGTGCAGTATCAGTGATAGAAAATATAACTAGAAAACTCAATAATATGCAAGTTGCTTTCTCATTTAAAGCTCTGTATAATCCTGATGAATATAGACGTTATGATTCAGCAGTGCTTTATTTTAGTAAACATCAATATCAAACTATTTACCCAATTTTACAAAAGGTATATTTAGAAAATCAAGATAGTTTTTCTCAACAAGTACCATTATTTACCAAACAACTAGCACCAGGTTTAGGTTGTGCTGAAGAACCAGAAAATAAATTTGGTGAAAAAGAAAGTTTTGGTACTAATCGTTGTCAAATGATTGCTAATGGTTTAATTGCTGCTTGGCAAGCAGATAAGAATCACCCTGAAAGTCGAATGACAGCGATTTTTGAACAATTTGCATTACACAAAGTTAAGCTGCAATATCCTTATCTTAATGCCCATTCAGAAGATATTTATACTCCATTGAATGGATAATATTGCTTTTTCCAGTTTTATTTTTTGCAAAAGTGGTTATTGTCCATGATATCCCGGTTATGGTGGGCATTGCCCACCATACAGAATTTTCTTGAACTATCATTTTAACTAGCTTCACTTAAGAGTTCTATTGGAGAATGAGAAAAATTAGTATTTTCTCCTAATGTCGCAACAATTTCTAATTGATTAATTTGCTCTTTTAACCAATTAGTAAATAAATCTCCAAGAATTGCTATCCGCACTTGTTCATTCAATTCTGGGGCAATAATTTCTTCAACTACAATGATATGGACTCCTTTGGGTGTAATTACTGGTTTAATAATTTCTGGGGGGTTAGCAGCAAAAACTGCGGAGGCAATTTCTGGTCTAAAATCACTACGTTTGCGGATACCTTGATATCCTCCAGCACGTCTGATTTCGGGATTTTGGATATATTGACGAGCAATTTCTTGAAAACTAATTTCCCCTTCTTGGAGAGCATAAAATATCTCTAAAGCTATATCTTCATCATCTAATACTGCCTCATAGGTAACTGCTGCGCTGTAATCAAGTTGATGAGCATAAAAGAATGGTTCAACTTTTTCAGCAAATAAATGATGAGCTAATTTTGCAGATAGAAGATTGAGATTGGCTATTTCTTCAAAGTTATCTAAGGTAAGATAGTGTTTTCGTAACCATTCCCAGGTGTCCTCTGCTTTAACCAGGTTGTTAACTAATCGTAAACTATCTGCGGACTGTTGTAATTCGGCTATGTCGATGGTAATACCTACTTTTGCCGCAGTTTCCGTAATAATTTTTCTGCTGACAATTGCCTCTAATAAACTAGGCATTTGACAAGATATTTTCAGATGATAAATAATATCTTCATTGGATATTTTTACAATATTTGACATGATCTAATTCCTCAATTTACTAAATTGATTAAAAATTTATTTTTTCTTGAATAAATTATGAGCGTATCTATCATATTTAGCTAATATGTTCTTTTCTTATCTCTATCTAATGGTACTTTTAATATTGTTGATGATTTATAGCAGAAAAATTTTTATAAAAATTAATCTCAGTAATAGTAAAATTACTGGATATTTTCCTAGCTTTTTAGTGATTAAAATAGCCTCCGAAAATGCAAGATTGGCATTGCAAATAAACCCCAAGCCAAGCCAGTAATTGAACCAAAAGGAGTCACAAGATAATTATTAAAATCCCACAAACCGAAAATCTGCGCTGCTAACTCCAAAGGATAAGCCATCATTAATACACTAGCAACAGCCGCACCATTCCAACCGTATTGACTTAACCAAAAAACGCCTTTACCAGCAGTTAAACTATATAAAATACGAGTAATTAACAACCCTGTTACTGTCCCATAACAGCGCATACATACTGCCATGATAAAAGGTGGTGCTAACTCCAAACCCATTGTTGGTTGTGGACAAACGTGATTACCCATAAAGTAAATAATGTCCGCAATACCTGGAAGCAAAAACACGCCAGACGCAGCCAGAAAAGGAGCAAGAGGGGGACCAAAAACCATCCCTGCTAACAGGAAATCAGCAAAAAAACTTACCCAATTAACCTGTTTAATCTGTAAATCTCTTGACAAAATAACCCTTTGCATCTTCCTTTTCTCTACGCGAAACATTTCTTAATCTATTGTATCTGGATCTATCCCCATTGCTCGTAAACGTTCGGCTAATTGTACAGCTTTAAGTTCTGCTTGTTCAGCTTTAAGTTCTGCTTGTTCAGCCCTTTGCTGTTGCTGTTCAGCCCTTTGTTTTTGTTGTTCAGCCCTTAATTTTTGTAATTCGGCTTCTTCTTTACCTACCAGTAATAAATTACCATCCAAATCCCACCAGCGTAGCCAAAGTTGTTCAGGATTATTTAAGTAACTTCCTTGCCATAATCCTAATTCTACACCTAAAGGGGGAATGGGATAATGTCCGCGTTCGTTAGGCTGCATTTTTTGGTAAGAAAAATCAACCAAATGATAAACTTCTAATTTGCCATTATTAATTTCATAAATAGCATAGTAGGGAACGCGGATAATGCGCTCGTATACCCAGAATTTACCAGGTTTTTCACCTTCTTTTAAACCCGGTAGAGGTGTTGTGTCTCTTTCTTCTTCACCATTACCACTAGCTAATTCTATAGCAATTAATGGAGGAATATATTCCCGCCATAAAACATAAGAACGGCGAATTTTACCTGCTAATTGTGGTGCTACATCAGGGACATAAAACCAATCTGGTGCTACTGTACCTTTTTCTGGTGGTTCTGTTTCGCGCCAATAAATCCCACAATCTTGACCTATACAAAATTGTCCATCAGGATGTAACTTTTGTAAAGTTTGAATTATTGAATCTGTGATAATTATACTTTGAGGATGTTCTTGAAAGTTTTTCACGAAAGTACCATCAGACTCTGGTAGTTGAGTATGATCAGGAAACTGCGGTGGTATAGCAATATCAGCCAGGGTTTCACTCATCCTATTTAAAAGATTGCAGTTGTTAGTTTAGTATTATATCAGAGAACAGGAAGCGCGGAATTACTGAATATTGAACATCAAGTTACTGTTCCTAGTTTCTTCGTGGGAAAATATCAATTGACACAGGCACAATATCAAGCTATCATAGGTAGTAACCCTTCTAGATTCAAAGGCAATAATCGCCCAGTTGAACGAGTCAGTTGGAATGATGCAGTTAAATTCTGTGAAAAGTTAAGTCAAAAAACAGGAAAAAACTATAAATTACCCAGTGAAGCTGAATGGGAGTATGCTTGTAGAGCCGGAACTACTACACCATTTTATTTTGGTGAAAGTATTACCCCAGAATTGGTAAACTATGATGGTAATTACACTTATGCTTCTGCACCAAAAGGCCAGTATCGTCAACAAACCACAGATGTAGGTTCTTTTCCCCCTAACGCTTTTGGTTTGTATGATATGCACGGTAATGTGTGGGAATGGTGTTTGGATGATTATATAGATAATTATAGTGATACACTTAGAGACGGTAGTGCTTTGACAGGACGAAGCGATGTAAAACTGCTGCGCGGTGGTTCGTGGTCCCTCAATCCTAGAGATTGCCGTTCTGCTTGTCGCCTCAACTACTTCTATCTCGGCGACGTCATCAACACTTTTGGTTTTCGGGTTGTTTGTAGTGGTGCGGCGAGGACTTAGTAGCCCTTTACACTTTTGCTCTTTTGCCCTTTTCTTTCTCTTTTCCCTTCTTAACCCCCGCCGCTAGGTGGAAAAATAAAATTTTTTCTTTCGACAATAAAGCCGATTGTGGTGTCTTTACTTAGGATAGCACACATTTTTTAAATTGTCAGAATCAGGATATCCAGGATTTTAGGATTTACAGTTAATCTTGTAGAATGGGTTAAGAAAAGCAACCTAACATCAACATTTAAACAGCAAAAAATCCTCTATTCCTATGAATGAAAAACTCCAAATTAAAAAAAACGAGCCACAAAAAAGCACTAATATAGAGATAAATCAAGAAACAGAAAAGGAAGAAGTTTTATGTTCTTATTGTCAACGTACTGCTACAAACGGTATGAAATGTAAAGGTATTTGTGTGGCTGACAATAACTATTAAAGTGTAAATAAATAAATTTTATCAAGGCTAAATAACATGGTTAAAATAATTTCCCGTACTTATGTAGGTCAAGCCAATGTTTATGATATTGGTGTAGAAACTGACCATAATTTTGTGATTAAAAATGGTTTTGTTGCTGCTAATTGTTTTAATAAATCTCACTCTACAGCTTATGCTTATGTAACTTATCAAACATCATATTTAAAAGCAAATTACCCATTGGAATATATGGCGGCGCTGTTAACCGCTAACAGTGGAGATACAGACAAAGTGCGGAAGTATCTTGATAACTGTTCTAATATGGGGATTGTGATTGATGCACCAGATGTTAATCGTTCTGGTTTAGATTTTACCCCCATAGATGGGAAGATTTTATTTGGATTTTCAGCGGTACGAAATGTGGGACAAAATGCGATCGCCTCAATTTTAGAAGCCAGAGAAGAATCAGGAGAATTAATCCCATTTAAATCTTTAGCAGATTTTTGCGATCGCGTTGATTTACGAGCCATGAACCGCCGCACTTTAGAATCATTAATTAACTGCGGTGCTTTTGATAAAATTCAACCTAATCGCAACCAATTAATTCATGATTCAGAATTAGTTTATGAATGGGCGCAATCCCGCGCTAGGGACAAAGCCAGTGGACAGGGAAACATCTTTGATTTATTAGGAAGTGGACTTGCAGGGAATAATAATCAACCTCAAAAAAACGGTTATGAATCTGCACCTAAAGCTCCACCTGTCAATGATTTACCACCTCAAGAAAAATTACGAATGGAAAAAGAATTATTAGGATTTTATCTCTCAGATCATCCTCTTAAATCTATTAGACAATCATCTTCAGTTCTTGCACCTATTAACCTCGCACAGTTGGGAGAACAGAAAGATGATTCCATTCTTTGTGCAGTAGTAATGTTGAATAATGTCAAAAAAGTTGTCACCAAAAAAGGTGACTCTATGGCAATTTTACAAGTTGAAGATTTATCTGCTGCCTCAGAAGTTGTGGTTTTTCCTAAAACCTATGAACGCATTAGTTCTATACTAGAAGTTGATGCCAGATTGATTATTTGGGGTAAGGTAGATCGTCGAGATGATCAAACTCAATTTATTCTCGAAGATGCCGAAACTGTAGAAACAGTAAAAATGATTTTAGTAGAACTAAGTCCACAACAAGCAGGGACAATTGAAGAACAATATCGTCTGAATACAATTCTTAAAGCCCAAGGAGGGGATAAAGATAAATCAAGAATACCTGTAATTGGCATTATTCAAGCCGGAAATCACCGGGAAATTGTCCGCTTTGGCAGACAGTTTTGGGTACAAGATTCGGGAACAGCAGTCCAAGCATTACAAAATGCCAAATTTCCCGCTCATATCAAACAACTAACCAGCGGTTAAACCATTATTATCGCTATTTTTTGTACTTATGTTAAAAGTCATGCCCTATTTCTTACAGCGGTTTCCGCTCCTATGAGGTACATCTTAGCCCCCTCATCGCACCCCCCTAAATCCCCCCGCAGCGGGGGGAAGAAAAGGATAAGCTTTTGATACTGGAGGGGGTTGGGGGTGGGGTTTTTGTACCTCATAACACCGGGAAGTGCTGTATATATTAGACTTTCTGAGATTTTGTTGAATACAAAAAGCAACTTTATTCAAAATGTTAATAGGGGTGATATTTTTTAATAACTGCATTTGTTCTTGATTTTTGACTAATAATGCACCTGCAAACCCTAATGAATTGATAGAAATTCTCTCAAATTCATCATATTGACGAGGGACAATTAACATCCATTCCCGCGTCATCAAAAGATTATATGCTCCTGATTGTAGATTATTTTCTAGGGGTTTGATTCCCACAGTTCGCAATAAAGTATGATATTTTTCTAAAGTTATTTCGGCACTTTCTCCTAGATTAAGAGTAGTGACTGCGTGGACAAAGGGAAATTCTGGAATAGTTCCCAGAGAATCTTCTGATTTTGCGGCTTTTAACAATGGTGAAATGGGAATATCTGTTTCCGTAAAAGGAACAAGTTGTAAATGTTTATGTGGTTGACTCGCACCAGCAAGTTTACCACCATTGTAAAATACTAAACCATCAATATCTCCTAAACAGGCTTCTGTTGCTGTAAAGTCTTCTAGGGTAAGTAAGCTTTCTTGTGATTCAAAAGCGCGGGTAATAATTAACAAGTGATAATCAACAACCTGGAATTTATTTAAAATACAAACATGAGTAGGAGAGATATCAGCTACAAATAAATCTGCTTCATAGGGTAAAAAAGGATTAAATTCTTTACCAGTTTCAGTAGTTTCATGATCTCGTTTTTCTTGTTCAGCTATTTTGCGGTTGATATTTTCTAAAATTCTGACAACAAACCGTATCCCATCTTGTTCAATAATTTCAACTTCTGTGGGAATAGATTTTAATGCTCCAGATTTTAAAGCCTGTTCTGTTGTGGTTTTGATACTTGTCCATAATGTGCCTGGTTCAAGTAGAATTTTTCCCTGATTCATATTCCTACAATTTCACTTTTTTAATCATCTAAGTTGCTTTTATAATCGTAGGTTGAGTTGACGTAAGGAAACACAACATTTTCAAATATTTCTAGATCAAAAAATGTGATCCATGGATCACAAAATGCAATTAAACGCTTTTTGAAACCTTGTGGATGAGCGATTTCTACGGAGTGCTATCTCTACGAAACGCAGGATTACAGTGATTTTCAGGTAAATGAACTCTACTGAAAGCTGGTTATTAAATAAAACTAGCCGAGTGTAGCGTAAAATAGTGTACTTTATTTAAGTATCAGACTAAAAATAATTAATTTGGATATTATGCCGAGTCTACTAATTTCCGAATCCATCATCCGCCATAACGCTAATGCTTCATCTTACAGTCGTGGTGAGCAATATTATCGTGCAAACGCAGTAGCTAATCTTAAAAAACGAGGTAATATAATTCAAGCAGCCGTAAAAGGGAGCGAAATTAAACCCTATCAAGTTAGTATTGCCTTTGATGCCGGAGGAATTACCTCAGCTTATTGTAACTGTGAATATAATTATGATGGTTGGTGCAAACATATTGTTGCGACCTTACTATATTGTTTATATGAACCTGAGAATGTTGCAGAACGTCCGACATTAGAAAATTTATTAAATCGTCTTGATATCGTCCAAACACAGCGATTATTGCAAGAATTAGTAGAAAATTATCCAGAAATAATTGACGATATTGATGAGTTCATAACATTAATAGATTTACCAAAACCAGTAACAAAACAATCTTATACCCGTCAAAGCAAAATTGATACATCATCTTTTCGTTCTCAGGTAAAGCAGATTTTACGAGATGGATTGGAAGAAGTAGAATATGGTACAGAAGATGACCCATTTACAGATGATTTGGTAGCTGTAATTGAGGAAGTGGTAAAGTTTGCAGAAAATGGAGATGGTAATAATGCTCTGGCAATTCTTGAAGCTATCACTACAGCCTATGCTGAAGAATATGATGAGTTATGTAATTATGGTGGAGATACTTGTTACATAACGGAAGCACTAGACAAAGGATGGACAAAAGCAATTTTATGTGCAGATATATCACCAACTGAGAGAGTAGATGTACAGATCATGTTGGAATCATGGCAGGATGAAATCAGTGCAAATTTTGCCATGAGTTTAGAAGCATTGCAGCAAGGTTGGGATTATGAACCACTGCAAGAAATCATGCAAGGGGACGACACAGCACAAATTTGGGAAGATGAACGACCATCTTTTGCTAATGAGTTAATCTTAATTCGTTTAGAAATTCTGGAACGTCAAGAGCGTTACACAGAATATTTGCATCTAGCTTTAGGAGAAGAAATGACTCAGCAATACTTAACCCAATTAGCCGCTTTGGGAAGAGTAGAAGAGGCTATGTCTGCTGCTAAAATATTAATGGAAACGGCAGAAGAGAGTTTCGCACTGGCAAAAATATTGCGGGAAGATGGGTATTTAGCTGAAGCTTTGGAAATATCTCAAACGGGGATAAATTTATCAGGTAATTGTTTATATGAATTTGCTCATTGGACAAGCGATTTAGCACAAGGGTTAGAGGATACTGCAATTGCATTAAATGCCAGTACAATTGCTTTCAAAATTAGACCATCTTGGCAAGATTATCAAAAAATAGAAGAGTTGACAGGAGAAACTTGGCTAACAGTTAAACAAGATTTATTAACAACATTGCGAGATAAATCGGTTTGGGGAATGGAAGAAGCTAAAGTTGATATTTTTCTCCATGAAGGCTTAATTGATGATGCAATCAAGACTGTAGAAAAGGATAGTTATTATGGTTCAAATATATTGCATAGAGTTATGGGTGCAGTAATTCCCCATCGTCCTGATTGGGTAATTGAAAAAGCTTGTAAGCTTGCAGAAACAATTATGGATCAGGGAAAAGCAGATCGTTATGATACTGCGGTAAGGTGGTTAAAAAAAGTCCAAGCTGCTTATTTTCAACTGGGACAGCAAGCTGAATGGTCTGCTTATCGGTTACAATTAGAAACGGCTCATGGTCGTAAACGCAAATTAATGACATTATTTAAAGAAGAATTAAATAAATAATATGGCTACCTTTACATTTAATCCTGCCCAACTACAAACACATCTCACTAAAAAATACTTCGAGTTACACCCTTCTATCCAAAGAATTGTTCAGTTATTTTCGATAATTTATGCACCGATAGATAAGAATTCATTTATAAGTTGTCTTAGCAGAACTGGCGCTGTAGATGAAAATAATCAACCTTGGACTACAAAAACTCTCAGTCCTCAAATTGATAAGTTATTAAAAGTCGGTTTATTGGTGCAGGAAAATAGGCAAAGTCATGAATGTCATTCCTTGCTTACAGAAATTGCTACTCGTCATGCTGTTGAAACTGGACAGTTTGAAATATTAGTTATAGCTGTAGAGGAAAAACTACCAATACGCACTCATTGGAAAAATGAATGTCGAATATTTGAAAGTCGCCGTCAGTGTATTAGAGAAATTCGGATTGGTATTTATCGTCAAGACCTTGATTTTATTAAGAAACAAATTGCAGATTATCAAACCTATAGTAGTAATCAAGAAAAAATAGTCATAGAAAACATCTTTGAGCAAATATTTAATAATCCATTTGACGAAGATTGGTTTAGCAAACTACCACAAGAATTATATGAAAGTGGTATATCAAGCATCCTCTTAAATTCAGTTTTAAAATTGTCTAATTCCGAAGATGCGTTTTTACTTCTCGAAGAAAAATGCTTGACACCGGAAGAACATTGTTCAGATATGCTAAAACTAACTTATACACGACAACTACTGTGGAAAGGTTGTACCGAAGAAGCACAAGAAAGTTTAGAAAGTATATCTGATGCAAATCATGGAGCTATTTATTGGGGTTGGTTGAGTTTTTTGAAAGGTGAAAACGAGCAAGCTATTAAATATTATACAGATGCCCTGAAAGCAATTAGGAAAGTTACGGGTAAACGCCAAATATATTTTAATACAATAGGCGGCTTATTTTTTATCCTGGCTTTATTAAAAGATGGTTCAGCACAACGTCTTAAAGAAGCAGAAGACTACACTAATATAATGTCTCGGCAATCAGATCATTGGCTCAAGTTTATTTATGCCAGACTGAAAATGGTACTGCAAGTTCAGCAAGGTGATATTACGCAAAAAGAACTTGTCATTAATTCCCATATTTCTACCGTCGAAGAAGAAAATAGCTTACAAACATTGTTTTATTCACTATGCCTTTATTGGATGGATACTGATGATGCCAAAAAACGCTTACCTAATATTCTAGAACCATTGTATAGGCGATCGCTCGCATCCGGTCATCACTGGCTGGCAATGGAAAGTGCTGAACTCCTCTCCCGACTCAAACCCAGTAGTAACTATAAAAAACAAGCAGAAGCACTCCGAGAAGATAGTGATATGCACACCATTGTAGATATCATCCAACCCCAGGAAGCCTGGGAAATGTGCCTCAATGCCCTCGCAAATCTGCAAAAAGAACCACAAATAGCGGGCAAACCACAGTCAGAACTGCGTTTAGCATGGTTCATCACCTTTTATCCTAGCAAATGTGGCTTACAACCAAAAGAACAAAAAGTTAATGCCAAAGGAGAATGGAGTAAAGGCCGTCCCATTGCCCTGAAACGCCTCAGCGGTGGATTAGCTGACTTCGATTACGTTACATCCCAAGATATGCGAGTCTGTAGTTGTATTGCGGCATATAATGAGGGATATTATGGCAAAGTTGATTATATGTTCAACGAAAAAGCCATCTTGTCCTTAGTTGGACACCCTTTAGTTTTTTGGGAAGATAACCCTAATATTCGTGTAGAAATCGTCAAGGGAGAACCAGAACTATTGGTGAAAAAAGAAAAACAAGGACGACTCACCTTGGAATTTTCACCCAAAATCACTGAATCACAAAGTATTCTTAATGTCAAAGAAACTCCCACCCGCATCAAAGTTATTGAAATCACTAGCGAACACAGACGCATTGCGGAGATTATCGGTAAAGATAATAAATTAAATGTCCCAGCCATTGCCCAAAAGCAAGTTTTAGCCGCCATTAATGCCGTATCTGGTATCGTTACCGTCCATTCTGACATTGGTGGAGGTGCAGAAGGTGCAGAAGAAGTACCCGCCCAAACTTTGCCTCATATTCACCTTTTACCTGCCAATTCTGGTTTAAAAATCACTCTATTATCGCGCCCCTTTAGCCAAGGTGGTCCATATTTCCGTCCGGGTGCAGGTGGGGAAACAGTCATTGCCGAAATTGACGGTAAACGTCTGCAAACTAGACGCAATCTTACTGAAGAGAAAAAACTTGCTAAAAATGCCATAGCCGCTTGTCCTACATTAACAGAAATTGAAGAACAAGATAGTGAATGGGCAATAGCAGAACCAGAGGAATGTTTAGAACTGCTGCTAGAACTGCAAGCACTGGGAGACAGCGTAGTTATAGAATGGCCAGAAGGAGAAAAATTGCGGGTTAGTCACAATGCAGACTTGAAAGATTTTAATTTATCAATTCAACGTCAACAAGACTGGTTTGCAGCCACCGGAGAATTAAAATTAAATGATGACCTGGTGCTAGATATGCAGCAACTCCTAGCACTATTAGAGAAAACCCCCAGCCGATTTATTCCCCTGGGTGATGGTCAATTTCTAGCTTTAACCCAAGCATTTCGCAAACGCTTGGACGAATTGCGGATGTTTTCTGAAAAACATGGTAAAGGAATGCGTTTTCACCCCTTAGCTACATTAGGGTTAGAGGATTTTGTAGATGAAGTTGGCAAGGTAAAAGCAGATAAACACTGGAAAGCACATATTGAACGTCTCAAGGAAGTACAAAACCTGCAACCAGAACTCCCGTCTACATTCCAAGCCGAATTACGGGACTATCAAATGGAGGGTTTCTGCTGGTTAGCACGGTTAGCACATTGGGGCGTAGGTGCTTGTTTAGCAGACCAAATGGGCTTGGGTAAGACCATACAAGCATTAGCTGTCATTCTTAGAAACGCTAGTAATGGACCAACTTTAATTATTGCCCCCACTTCCGTGTGCATGAATTGGATAAGTGAAGCCGAAAAATTTGCCCCAACTTTGAATATCAGGCAATTTTCTGGTAATAACCGCCAAAAATTATTGGATGATTTGCAACCATTGGATACGTTGGTATGTAGCTATGGTTTATTGCAACAGGAAGAAGTATCTCAAATGCTCTCTCTAGTACAATGGCAAACGATTGTACTAGATGAAGCCCAATCAATTAAAAACATGGCCACTAAACGTTCCCAAGCAGCCATGAACCTGAAATCCAATTTTAAACTGATTACTACTGGAACTCCCATTGAAAATCATTTAGGTGAGTTGTGGAATTTATTCCGGTTTATTAACCCTGGTTTATTAGGTTCTTTTGAAAGTTTCAATCAACGCTTTGCTAACCCGATTGAAAGATATCAAGATAAACAAGCACGAAATAAACTCAAAAAACTAATTCAACCATTCTTATTACGACGCACAAAAAACCAGGTTTTAGAAGAATTACCTTCTCGCACAGAAATCCTGCTTCATGTGGAATTGAGTAAAGAAGAAAAGGCATTTTATGAAGCCTTGCGTCGTCAAGCGATATCTAAATTGAGTGAAAGTAATGCCGAAGCCGGAAACAAACATCTGCAAGTTTTAGCAGAGATTATGAAACTGCGTCGCGCTTGCTGTAATCCTAGTTTAGTGATGCCTGATACTGATTTATCTAGTTCTAAATTGCAACTTTTTGGTGAGGTACTGGGTGAACTCCTAGAAAATCGCCATAAGGCATTGGTGTTTAGTCAGTTCGTTGATCATTTACATATCATCCGCGATTATCTGGATAAACAAGGTATTAAATATCAATATCTGGATGGCAGTACCCCAATGGCACAACGGAAAAAAAGCGTAGATGCCTTTCAGGCTGGGGAAGGGGATGTTTTTCTCATTAGTCTTAAAGCTGGGGGTACAGGACTCAATCTAACGGCTGCTGACTACGTTATCCATACTGACCCCTGGTGGAATCCCGCAGTGGAAGATCAAGCTTCTGACCGCGCCCACCGAATTGGACAACAACGCCCCGTAACTATTTATCGCTTGGTAGCTAAGGATACTATTGAGGACAAGATTGTGGAGTTGCATCACCAGAAGCGAGATTTGGCGGATAGTCTGCTAGAAGGGACTGATATGAGTGGTAAAATATCAACAGATGCTTTGCTGCAATTGATTCATGAGGGTTAATATAGATATCTGATGAATAAAGAAAAAACTCAATCTTCCTCTGGGCGCCTCTACGTGAGATAATCAAAATTATAAATACTCAAGAAGTTAATAAAAATGAGTCGTATCAATCCCTATACCCTACAAATGCAAATTACCCAAATGTTTGCCCAAGGACAATCATTTTTTGCCCTTACTAAAGTTCAAGATTGGCTAAAAGAACATAATCAAAACCCCTTAGATTTTGAGATTATTTTCCACAAAAAACCCGCACCTCCCGGTTCTAAAGAAGTCATGGTAATAGAAATAGAATTAAAACGTAGAGACGGACAACCTGTAGACCCTTGGTTACAAGAACAGGCTAATTTACACGCTTAATTTGTGAAAAAGTATCATTTTTAGATCCCCGACTTATGAGAAAAATCAGGGATCTTATTATTCTGATTTCCTTGTAAACCTCCAGTATGTATTAACAATAAAGATTCTGACTTAAAAAAACCTTTAGCGATTAAATCCATTACTCCATAGAACATTTTCCCTGTATATATATAATCTAAAGGTATGTCATGTTGTGCTTGAAAATCTTGACAAAATAGCTTTAATTTATTATTTACCTTAGCATAACCACCAAAATGATAATCAGATATAAGTTGCCAAGATGCAGGAGAATTAACAGGGACAGGTAAGCCAGAATTCAGATAACTTGTTAATAAGTTGTTGATATCTTCTTGGAGAAAATCACCACCTTTCAAAACAGGAAAACCAATTACTTTTTGGGCTGGACTTAATGATAATGTTATCCCTGCTAATGTTGTTCCTGTACCGCAAGCTAAACAGATAGTATTAAATCCTTTAACTGTTTTTAATATCTCTAGACAACCACGCATACCATTTAAATTACAACCCCCTTCAGGAATAATAAATACTTCCCCAAATTGTTTTTTTAACTGATTTTGTAATTCTTCTGTATGGCATTTTTTATATGTTTGACGATCAATATATACTAATTCCATACCCTGTTCTATTGCAAACTGTAAAGTAGGATTGAGAGGGATATTTTCTTCTCCGCGAATTACTCCAACAGTCCGAAAACCAAAAAGTTTTCCTGCGGCTGCGGTAGCATAAATATGATTAGAATAAGCACCACCAAAAGTAAGAATTGTGGATAAATTTCTTTCTTTAGCTTCCACAAGGTTATATTTCAACTTAAACCATTTATTACCGTTAATTTGCGGGTGCATGATATCCAAACGTAAAACGTATAATTCAACATCGGCATTAGCCCCAATTTCACTATTAATTTGTTGAATAAGTGGAGGAAAAAAAGTTAAGGACATTTCCCAAAAAAAGTTAAGTTTTATGAGAATAGTATAAAATACTAAGGTTACAAAAAATATCCACTAATTATGGCTAAAGTTTTTGATTTCATCACGGAAGAATTAAGAAAGTTTATTATTAATCAAAAAATATTTTTTGTTGGGACAGCACAGCAATTCTCATTTTGAAAAAAATAAAGTATTAGCCCCAATTTTGGAATTCAA